>NZ_JAERJN010000008.1:0-154630 GCF_018257595.1 Tatumella sp. JGM94
CTGGAGCGGGAAACGAGACTCGAACTCGCGACCCCGACCTTGGCAAGGTCGTGCTCTACCAACTGAGCTATTCCCGCGCCGGTAACGTATAAAATTCTTCATCGTTACGGGGTGCGAATTATACGAGAATAATTTCCCTGCGCAAGCCCCGCAGATGATATTTTTCGTCTATCCGTGCTGACTGCTGGTTTAATCGGCAAATTGCTGAGTAATCCGCCTGTTTTCAGAGTTTAAGAAAATTTTCGCGGTAATAACGCAGCTCAGCCACCGATTCACGGATATCGTCCAGTGCCTGGTGGGTCCCTGTCTTTTTAAAACCCGGCAGAATTTCAGGTTTCCAGCGCCGCGCCAGCTCTTTTAATGTGCTGACATCAATAGCGCGATAATGGAACCATGCTTCAAGTTCCGGCATATATTTATATAAAAAACGGCGGTCCTGGCCGATACTGTTACCGCAAATAGGTGAAGCGTTCGCCGGTACCCACTGCTTCAAAAACTCCAGTGTTGCCAGCTCAGCAGCACGGTCATCGTGATTGCTGTTTCTGACACGTTCAACCAGCCCGCTCCCCGTATGGGTACGGACATTCCAGTCATCCATCAGGGCAAGCTGCTCATCTGACTGACGGACCGCAATAACCGGCCCTTCCGCCAGAATATTCAGGTCAGCATCGGTGACCAGGGTAGCAATTTCAATTATCCGATCCCGTTCCGGATCCAGTCCGGTCATTTCGAGATCGATCCAAATCAGGTTATTTTCCCTTGCTGTTGCCATGCTTATCTCTCACCGTTGCTAAAATCGTCTATTGATGACTATTAATGGTATCATAGCCGTTTTTTACCGTCGGGCGAAGTCCGGCACAACATGAGAGGAAGTGTGAGCAAAAATAAACTGTCAAAAGGTCAGCAACGCCGTGTCAATGCTAACCATCAGCGACGCCTGAAGCCACGTGTTGAGAAAGCGGAGCCGGATGACAGCCTTTTTGGTGAACCGCAGGAAGGTATCGTCATCAGTCGCCTGGGGATGCATGCCGACGTGGAAGACCACCAGGGAAATACCCTGCGCTGTAATCTTCGCCGTACTCTCCGTTCACTGGTCACCGGCGACCGTGTGGTCTGGCGTGCGCCGAAAAGCGGTACGGGGAAAGGTATTGTCGAAGCAGTACATGAAAGGACTTCGGTACTTAACCGTCCCGATTATTATGACGGCCTGAAACCTGTTGCCGCGAATATTGACCAGATAGTCATTGTGTCGGCTATCCTGCCAGAATTATCGCTGAATATTATTGACCGTTACCTGATTGCCTGCGAAACCCTGAATATCGCGCCATTACTGGTGCTCAACAAGACCGATTTACTGGACGAAGAAGCACGTCATTTTGTTGACCAGCAAATGGATATCTACCGCAATATCGGTTATCAGGTACTGATGGTATCCAGCCATAACCAGCAGGGGTTACAGCCTTTAGAGCAAGCGCTCACTGACAGAATCAGTATTTTTGCCGGACAGTCCGGCGTCGGGAAATCCAGCTTACTGAATACCTTGCTGGGACTGACAGTGGCTGGTGAAAATGAAATCCTGACCAACGAAGTCTCTGATAATTCAGGTCTGGGGCAACATACCACCACCGCAGCACGATTGTATCATTTTCCGAAAGGCGGCGACGTTATTGACTCGCCGGGAGTCCGGGAGTTTGGTCTCTGGCACCTCGATGCAGAACAAGTCACCCGCGGATTCGTCGAATTCGCTGACTATATTGGTCACTGTAAATTCCGTGACTGTAAACATGATACAGATCCGGGCTGTGCTATCCGCCAGGCAGTAGAAGACGGCAAAATTAATGAAATCCGCTTCGACAGCTATCACCGGATTCTGGAAAGTATGGCTTCAGTGAAAGTCAGAAAAAATTTTTCTGTCAGTGAGGACTGACTGACATAGCGGCGGGTTTCGCCATCTCATTAAGGCATCGCTCGCGTTCGCCTTTTTTATTTTAAACGTCGTGATTACGCCAGGAGGCAAAATGCTGGAACGAATCAAACTTGGCATTAACGCAATTTTACCCAAAAAACAGTTAACCGAACTGGCCGGGTGGGCAGCAAGCCGTCGTGGTGGCTGGCTGACCCGTACTCTGATTGATATTTTTGTCTGGTATTACAAAGTTGATATGTCAGAGGCTGCACAGAAGAACACCTCTGCCTACCCGACATTTAATGATTTCTTTGTCCGCCCCCTTAAAGAAGGTGCTCGGCCTGTCGATAATAACCCGAACCACCTGATTCAGCCCGCCGATGGTGCTGTGAGTCAGGCCGGACGGATTGAAGAAGACCAGATTTTTCAGGCCAAAGGCCATTATTACTCTCTGCAAGCCTTACTGGCGGGTAACGACACGCGGGCTGCCGACTTCCTGAACGGCCAGTTTATTACGACCTACCTTGCTCCGCGCGACTATCACCGTGTTCATATGCCATGTAATGGTATTTTACGAGAGATGGTCTATGTCCCCGGCGATCTGTACTCGGTTAACCCGTTAACTGCACGCAATATCCCGAATCTGTTTGCCCGTAACGAGCGGGTTATCTGTTATTTCGATACAGACTTTGGCCCTATGGCTCAGATTCTGGTCGGTGCCACCATTGTCGGCAGTATCGAAACTGTCTGGGCAGGAACGATTACTCCGCCACGCGAAGGTGTGATCAAACGCTGGCATTATCCGGCAGCGGATGCTGAAGGCGCCGTAGTGCTACTGAAAGGCGACGAGATGGGCCGCTTTAAACTGGGCTCTACGGTAATTAACTTGTTTGCCCGCAATAAAGTTATCTTCAGTGAGTCTCTGGAAGCCGAAACGAAAACCCGTCTCGGCCAGCCACTGGCTACCCCGTATACGGATATCAGCACCGACAGCACTGTCACAGGATAAATCGGAGAACGATAACGTGCGCGCGATTGTGGTTTTACTGCTGGGATTAACGCTCAGTTTTTCACTGTATGCGGCCTCTGTTCCTGATGCAACACAGCTAAAACAGGCACTGGAAGAGGCCAGAAGCGCTAAAATCAGTGCCGCCCAGACCGAGCAGGTACAGTTATTACAGGCTGCACTTGAGTCTATCGATCAGCGCACGGCGTCTCTTGAACAGGCTCGTCAGTATCAGTCTGTTATTGATAATTTCCCTAAACTGTCTAAACAACTGAGGCAGCAAATTGCCTCAGTCACAGATAACCCTAAAACCGTTAACCCGTCGCTTAATAGCAGTGACCTGGAACAGGAAATCCTGCGGGCCAGTAGCCAGTTACTGGAAGAAGGCCGTCAGGCTCAGCAGGAACAGGATCGGGCACGGGAAATCAGCGACTCGTTAACCCAGCTGCCTCAGCAGCAAACAGAAGCCCGCCGAGCTCTGGCTGACAGTGATCGCCGTATCCAGGGTCAGCAAACTGCGGCGACCCGGCTGGGACAGGCCAGAGTCTGGGCCAGAGAGGCCGGAAATGCAGCCAGTAAAGCGCGGGTAAATGAGCTGGAGCTGGCACAGTTGTCTGCCAGTAACCGTCAGGAACTTGCCCGCCTGCGGGCCGAGCTCCACCAGAAAACGATGTCACAACTGGATGCCTATCTGCAGGCATTGCGTAATCAGCTAAATAATCAGCGTCAGCAGGAAGCCCAGCAGGCGCTGGAGCGTACCGAGCAGTTAGCAGAGAACAGCGGCGAACTTCCGCCGGGGATCAGCGAACAGTTCAATATTAACCGTGATCTTTCAGCGGACCTCAATCAGCAGGCCCAGCGTATGGATCTGGTGACCTCCCAGCAGCGGCTGGCGGCTAACCAGACATTACAGGTTCGTCAGGCCCTCAGCACGTTACGTGAACAGTCACAATGGCTGGGAGAGTCCAATTTACTGGGAGAAGCATTGCGGGCACAGGTGGCCCGTTTACCGGAAGTGCCTAAGTCGCAACAGATTGACAGTGAAATGGGAGAGTTACGGGTTCAGCGTCTCCACTATGAAGATCTGCTTAATCGTCAGGCAAGTCTGCATTCACTGACCCAGGAAAACGGTACAGCACTGACCAGTGAGCAGGTAAAGATTCTTGACGCCCAGTTAAAAACCCAGCGGGAATTACTCAATTCACTGATTTCGGGATGTGATTCGCTGATCCTTGAAATTACCAAGCTGAAAGTAGCTAACACACAGCTACAGGATGCTCTGAACGATGTCAAAGATGCCACCCATCGTTATCTGTTCTGGACCGCTGATGTCGGCCCGGTCACTCTGCATTATCCGGTGCAGGTTGCCCAGGACTTATCCCGGTTGCTGTCACTGGATACCTTTGGCCAGCTGGGTAAGGCCTTTATGATGATGTTCACTGCCAGGGAGTCGATTATTCCGGTGGTGGGCGCATTATTCCTGGTGGCGATAAGTCTCAGTTCCCGCCGCCATTACCGGGCCTTTCTGGCGCGCGCGGCCTCTAAAGTCGGTAAAGTAACACTGGACAGTTTCAGTCTGACTGTACGTACGGTGTTCTGGTCGATTCTGGTCGCCCTGCCCCTGCCGGTGCTATGGGCTGCGCTCGGTTACGGCCTGCAACATGCCTGGCCCTATCCTATCGCGGTCGCCATTGGCGACGGGGTAACCGCAACCCTGCCGGTATTATGGGCATTTATGATCAGTGCATCGTTTGCCCGGCCTCACGGGCTGTTTATTGCTCATTTCCGCTGGCCGCAGGCCAGTGTGGCCAGAGCAATGCGCTACTATTCGCTGACCGTCGGGGTCATTGTCCCTTTGATCATGGTGCTGATTACTTTCGATAATCTGGATGACAGACAGTTTTCTGCTTCACTCGGCCGCCTGAGCTTTATTCTTATCTGTATCGCCCTGACTGTCGTCACTAATGCCCTGAAACGGGCCGGCCTGCCGCTTTATTTTGACAGGCAGGGCAACAGCGACAATATGACTAACACCCTGCTGTGGGATGTCATGATGGCTATCCCGCCTATCGCAGCACTGGCATCCTGTGTCGGTTATCTGGCAACAGCGCAGGCCCTGCTTGCCCGGCTGGAAAGTTCACTGGGCATCTGGTTTGTACTGCTGGTGATTTATCATATTATCCGTCGCTGGATGCTGATTCAGCGACGCAGAATTGAATTCGACCGTGCACGGCAAAAACGTGCCGATATGCTGGCCAGCCGTGCCCGCAGCGGAGAAGAAGAAAAGGAACACCACGGTTCTGCCACAGAAGCGCCTGACATTGAAGAGCCGGTGGTGGATCTTGATACCATCAGTGCGCAATCACTGCGGCTGGTACGTTCTCTGCTTACCCTGGTCGCTCTGGTATCCCTGATTCTGCTGTGGTCAGAACTGCATTCGGCATTCTCTTTTCTGGAAAATATTCCGTTATGGGATGCCGGTTCAGGGACTGCCGCCGGTGAAACTATTCAGTCTGTGACTCTCGGGGCGGTACTGATTGCCATTCTGGTACTGATTATCACCCTGCAGCTGGTGCGGAATATGCCGGCCCTGCTGGAACTGGCAATATTACAACATCTCAGCCTGACCCCGGGGACCGGATATGCTATTACCACCCTGACCAAATATCTGTTAATGATCATCGGGGTAATGACAGCATTTTCTATGCTGGGAATAGACTGGGCAAAACTGCAATGGCTGGTCGCCGCCTTAGGTGTCGGGCTGGGCTTCGGACTACAGGAGATTTTTGCAAACTTTATTTCCGGCCTGATTATTTTGTTCGAAAAACCGATCCGCATCGGCGATACCGTAACTATCCGTGAACTGACCGGCACCATTTCCCGCATCAATACCCGGGCAACCACCATCACAGACTGGGATCGTAAAGAGATTATTGTGCCAAACCGGGCATTTATTACCGAACAGTTTGTGAACTGGTCATTGTCCGATGCTGTTACCCGTGTGGTTCTGACCATTCCGGCCCCTGCTCACGTTAACAGTGAACTGGTCACCCGGGTGCTGAAACAGGCAGCTGAACGCTGCAGTTACGTACTCAGTACCCCACCGCCGGAGGCCTTTCTGGTCGATCTTCAGCAAGGGATACAGTTATTTGAATTGCGTATTTATGCGGCCGAAATGGGGCACCGCATGCCATTACGTCATGAGCTTCATCAGTTAATTTTGCATGGTTTCGCGCAAAACGACATTGAGATGCCCTTCCCGCCATTCCAGGTGCGGATGGAAAAGGTCGGCAGTGCATTACCGGGCAGCCAGGGAACACCTGCGACCAAAACTTATAAATCAGGCGGACTATAAATTCGGGGAGAGTTACTGGCCCGGAAGAATTCAGGGCCAGTGGCTGTCAGCAGCGATCAACAGGGAAAGCGATCACCTCACTCAGCGATGTGGCTTTCAGTGCCAGCATAATCAGGCGGTCGACCCCCAGCGCAACTCCGGAACAATCGGGCATGCCATACTCAAGGGCTGCCAGCAAAAACTGATCTATCGGTTGTTCAGGCAGTCCCCGCGCGACACGACGCCGGTTGTCCTGCTCAAAACGCTGCCGCTGCTCATCGCCGTTAGTCAGTTCACGAAAGCCATTTGCCAGTTCGATGCCTTTGTAATAGACCTCAAAACGCTCAGCAACACGGTGGTCTTCGGTACTGATTTCGGCCAGTGAGGCCTGTGATGCCGGGAAGTGGTACACAAATGCCGGTTTATCCTGACCAATATGGGGTTCAACACCCAGCATAAATAACAGCTGCAATAGGGTGTCAATATCATCTTCAGATGCGGCTAAATCACCGGCTCCCAGGCTAGCAGCCACCGCCACTAACGCATCTTTATCCGCAGACAACGGATCAATGTTCAGGCAACGAATAAATGCCTGCTGATAAGACAGTGTTTCGCCACTGTCACATTCCAGAATCTGCTGCAGAAGATCATCCACTTCATTCATCAGCCGGTACATATCATAGTGCGGACGGTACCATTCCAGCATGGTGAATTCAGGATTATGATGCCGGCCGGCTTCTTCGTTACGGAAACTGCGGTTCATCTGATATATAGGGCCACTGCCGGCGGCCAGTAACCGCTTCATATGATATTCAGGGCTGGTCATAAGCCACAGGTCACGGCCCTCAGAGGCCCCCGGGCCGACAAACCGGGTACGGAAAGGCACCAGATGAATATCGGTCACCGTTGCCTGGCTCATGGCTGGAGTATCTACTTCAAGGACACCGCGATCTGCAAAAAAACGCCGGATATCCGCCAGAATAGCCGCACGTTTAAGTAGATTAGCTACCGGGGCGCTGGGTTGCCAGGTTGCGGTTTCGTTCATCTGTAGTACTCCTGATCTGACAAAAGGGAGGCAGTCTACATGCATGCAACTTAAACGACAAACAATCTTGTCCTATGACCGGTCTGAATACAGGACAAAAAAGGTGACAGCCGCTCACCCAGCGACCAGCCAGCCGCAGGCCTCCGCCAGCCAGTAAAATTGCTCCGTGAGAGCATAAAGAGAATACAGGGATATTCTGTCAGCGGAGCGACATAACAACCGGCATCCGTCGAAGATGAACTGATAGCCTGTCAATCCGGCAGTAAAACAGCAGACAACACAGCAGCCATCAGGTGCGCTTTGTCCGCGTTTTATTCAGCGACTCTGGAGATAGCATTACCGAGGTGCGAAACATCCTCACCAAAACCATGAAAGGTATTACATCCGCTCAGGACTGATGTCAGTAAACAGAGTAACAGGATTTGCAGGCTGCGTTTTTTCATTTTCTTCAATCCGTCATGCAGGCGCACCGCTGCGATGCGATGCGCCTGACAGACTTACTTAACGCGTGATACGTATTCGCCGGAACGGGTGTCAACTCTAATGACTTCACCAATCTGAACGAATAATGGTACTTTGACTACCGCACCGGTTGTCAGGGTTGCAGGTTTACCACCGGTACCGGCAGTATCACCTTTCAGGCCGGGATCGGTCTGGGTAATTTCTGCTTCGATAAAGTTCGGCGGAGTGATAGCGATCGGGTTACCGTTCCACAGAGTAACGATACATTCTGCCTGATCCTGCAGCCATTTACCGTTTTCGCCTACAGCTTTCTCATCCGCAGCCAGCTGTTCGAAGGTATTGTTATTCATGAAGTGCCAGAACTCACCGTCGTTGTACAGATAAGTCAGAGTCACATCAACAACATCCGCACCTTCAGCAGAGTCAGTAGACTTGAACGTTTTTTCGATCAGTTTACCGGTCAGCAGACGACGCATTTTTACACGGGCAAAAGCCTGACCTTTACCAGGTTTAACAAACTCACTCGCTTCGATGGCATAAGGTTCGCCATCAAACATAATTTTAAGACCGTTACGAAAATCGTTGCTAGAATATGTTGCCATGAAGGCCCTCGACATATGGATACTGGACTAAGCCAAAAAAATGGCAAACATTGTAACCCTAAATACCCCCTCCAGAGAAGATTGGTTGCATCAACTTGCGGAAGTTGTCACCGAACCTGATGAATTACTGAAACTTTTAAATCTGGAACACCTGCCGGCACTGAGTGCCGGAGCCGATGCACGCCGGTTATTTGCCTTACGGGTACCGCGTGCTTTTATCCGGCGGATGGAAAAAGGCAATCCGGATGATCCGTTATTACGCCAGGTACTGACTCTGCAGGAAGAGTTTATTGTCACCCCCGGCTACAGTACCGATCCGCTGGAAGAGCAGCAAAGCGCGGTCCCCGGCGTACTGCATAAGTACCGTAACCGGGCGTTATTACTGGTCAAGGGCGGCTGTGCGGTGAACTGCCGTTATTGTTTCCGCCGCCATTTCCCTTATCAGGATAATCAGGGAAATAAGCGAAACTGGCGCGCTGCGCTGGACTATATTCGCCAGCATCCGGAACTGGATGAAATTATTTTTTCCGGCGGTGACCCGCTGATGGCCAAAGATCATGAACTGGACTGGCTGATCAGCGAACTGGAGTCAATACCGCATATTCGCCGGCTAAGGATCCACAGCAGGCTGCCGGTCGTTATTCCGGCACGGATTACTGATGGCCTGTGTCAGCGTCTGACCGGCACAAGGCTGCAGGTCATTATGGTGACCCATATTAACCATGCCAATGAGATAGACCAGCCACTGAAAGATGCCATGGGTCTGCTGAAAAAAGCAGGTGTGACCCTGCTGAATCAAAGCGTGTTATTACGCGGGGTGAACGATGATGCCGGGACGCTGGCGGCGCTGAGTAACGCCCTGTTTGACTCCGGCATTTTGCCCTATTATCTGCACGTATTAGATAAAGTTCAGGGCGCTGCACATTTTTATGTCTCTGATGATCAAGCACGACAAATCATGCGCCAGTTGCTGACGCAAGTATCAGGCTATATGGTGCCAAAACTGGCCCGGGAAATCGGCGGGGAGCCAAGCAAAACCCCCCTGGATTTACAACTAAGACAAAACTGAAAGAGAATATTTACTGATCAAACGCAGCTAAACTGCGTAATAAAACCTCTATTATCCCCGCCACGGCTTGTCCGGGGCTGTCAATTGCCCGGACAACGTTGTTTTGTTGCGCCTGTCCGGCACAACGCGAAAAACGATATCTAAGGATAATTTATGAAAAGAACAGTAACTGCCCTGAGCCTGACCTTAGTTTCTCTGCTGACGATTAATGCTGCCAGTGCCGCAGAAAGTTGTGCTGATAAGCGCGCTTCTATCGAGAAAGAAATCAGCTATGCGCGCCAGCATAACAACACCTTTAAACTGGCGGGGCTGCAGAAAGCACTCGATGAAGTGAATACCCATTGTACTGCCGCATCAGTGCGTAACGATGCACAGCAGGCGGTGAGAAAGGCCGAAAAGAAACTGAGCGAAAAACAGAATGATTTGCGGGAAGCTGAACAGGATTTGAACCAGGCCATTGCCCGTGACAACAAAAGCAAAATTAATAAATATCAGGAAAAAGTGACTGAGAAAAAACAGGACCTCGAGAAACTGACCCGCCATCTTGATCAGCTGAATAGTGAACTGAACTCACTGAAATAATACTACTGCGACAGACAGAGGCCCTGCTTCCGTCTGTCCCTGTCGGTGTGCGGGGAAAGTCCCCGCCACTACCGCGACTGTTCAGACAGTGTTACGGGCATTTATAAATCTGTCCCGACATTTTTGTCGCCACCGGCACAAAACTGGAGACAATCGACAGTCCCGGGGTGCTGGCACCATAGATCACATTACCGCCCATTTCGGCCGCTTTATTACGCAAGTCATTTGCCGCACCGCGCATGGAACTGCCCCCCTCAGCCCCCTGACCTGATAACCAGTTACTTTGTTCCCCGATGGCATTACCGAGGAATTTACACTGTGCAGAAGGCTGCTCATCGACAAAACGGACACTCTGACCACTGGACGTCAACTGATTACCGGCAGAACTACATCCCGTCAACATTGCAGCAGCCAGAAACAGCCCTGCAGAGATTTTTAAACGCATATTCTTCCTCATTATTTTCGTTATGCCAGAACCGACAACCATGGCAGCATTTAACCAGAGAGAGGGAAATATAATCCGCAATAGTGTTTTACACCATAGCGTCTGACAAATTAAAAAACCAGCCACATAATGCACTGGCACACAATCTCCGTCTGATACGGAGCCTGACTGTTATAACACAAGTTTATGACGAAAAAAAAAGACCCGGATCCAAAGGATACCGGGTCTGCGGATGAACAATGAAACAATCAGACAGCAGCAATGCCCTGACCGACTGCGGTTGTACTTACCCGCAGGTAAGTACAGCCGGTATTACATCATGCCGCCCATGCCGCCCATGCCACCCATACCGCCGGCAGCACCTAAGTCAGCTTTGTCTTCTTTCGCCAGGTCAGTCACCATGCACTCGGTAGTGATCATCAGACCAGCAACAGATGCAGCATACTGCAGCGCTGAACGGGTAACTTTGGTCGGATCCAGGATACCGAAGTCGATCATGTTACCGTACTCTTCGGTTGCTGCGTTGTAACCGAAGTTACCTTCACCGTTCTTCACTTTGTCAGCCACAACAGAAGGTTCTTCACCGGCGTTGTCGACGATCTGACGCAGCGGAGCTTCCATCGCACGCAGTGCCACGCGGATACCCACGTTCTGGTCTTCGTTCTGACCGGTCAGCTCTGCAATCTGTGCAGCGACACGTACCAGAGCAACACCACCACCGGCAACCACGCCTTCTTCAACTGCTGCACGGGTTGCGTGCAGAGCATCTTCAACGCGGGCTTTTTTCTCTTTCATTTCAACTTCAGTCGCTGCGCCGACTTTCAGCACGGCAACACCACCGGCCAGTTTCGCTACGCGCTCCTGCAGTTTTTCTTTGTCATAATCAGACGTTGCTTCTTCGATCTGCTGACGGATCTGAGTCACACGACCCTTGATTGCAGATTCGTCACCGATACCATCAATGATAGTGGTGGTGTCTTTGCTGATAACAACACGTTTAGCCTGACCCAGATCTTCCAGGGCAGCTTTTTCCAGCTCCATACCGATCTCTTCAGAGATAACAGTACCACCGGTCAGGATAGCGATATCCTGCAGCATTGCTTTACGACGGTCACCGAAGCCTGGTGCTTTAACCGCAGCAACTTTCACGATACCACGCATGGTGTTAACAACCAGAGTTGCCAGCGCTTCACCTTCAACATCTTCTGCAATGATCAGCAGGGGTTTGCTTGCTTTAGCAACCGCTTCCAGTACTGGCAGCAGCTCACGGATGTTAGAGATTTTCTTATCCGCTAACAGGATGAAAGGCTGTTCCAGTTCAACGGCACCGGTTTCCGGTTTGTTGATGAAGTAAGGAGACAGGTAACCACGGTCGAACTGCATACCTTCAACCACGTCCAGCTCGTCCTGCAGACCGGTACCTTCTTCAACGGTGATAACACCTTCTTTACCGACTTTTTCCATCGCCTGAGCAATCAGAGTACCGACAGACTCGTCAGAGTTTGCAGAGATAGTACCTACCTGAGCAACGGCTTTAGAATCAGAACAAGGAACAGACAGGGCTTTCAGTTTTTCAACTGCAGCAACGACAGCTTTATCGATACCACGTTTCAGGTCCATCGGGTTCATACCCGCAGCAACTGCTTTCAGACCTTCGTTAACGATAGACTGAGCCAGAACGGTCGCAGTGGTAGTACCATCACCGGCCGCGTCGTTAGCTTTAGAAGCAACTTCTTTAACCATCTGTGCACCCATGTTTTCGAACTTGTCTTCCAGCTCGATTTCACGCGCAACAGAAACACCATCTTTAGTGATGGTCGGTGCACCAAAAGATTTATCCAGCACAACGTTACGGCCTTTCGGGCCCAGGGTAACTTTTACTGCATCTGCCAGTACGTTAACACCACGCAGCATTTTCACCCGCGCGTCATTACCAAATTTTACGTCTTTAGCTGCCATTTGAGATATTCCTTAAATTTAGTTCGTTGGTGGAATAGATTGCCGGATTACTCGGTTACCACGGCCAGGATGTCGTTTTCTGAAATGATCAGCACTTCCTGGTTATCAATTTTCTCAGTTTTAGCGCCGTAACCTTCGTTGAAAATAACGACATCACCCACTTTCACGTCCAGTGGTTTAACTTCGCCGCTTTCAAGAATGCGGCCATTGCCTACGGCCAGCACTTCACCACGGGTAGATTTCCCCGCAGCAGAACCGGTCAGAACGATGCCGCCAGCAGATTTAGCTTCTACTTCTTTACGCTTGACGATAACGCGATCGTGCAATGGACGAATAGTCATTTTGATAGCTCTCCTTTGAAATGCCCAGTCACTGGTTTATTTAGGTTGAATACCGGCCGTTCAGGCATCGGCTTCATGCAACCAGAGATAGGGTCAGGGGAAGAACCTTTCAAGGGTAAAAAAAATAATTTTTTTAATTTGGATAACAATCACTGTTTCCCATGAGATTGCAGAACAGTCTGCCGCATTATGGGCATAACTGGCCTTCGGGACACCATAAAATGCTGAATTTATCTGTAACCGTAACAAAAAGGGCGGCATTCCGCCGCCCCCGAAAAAACCGTTCAAATCCAGCCCCCCCACCTGCGGGACCAAAGCCAGAGCCTAACGGTTATCTGAAGAGTGATCATCTTTATGTTCGATCACATGCTGGTTTTTACGTTCAAACTCGCCTTCAACGGTAAAACCGCCGTCATTCGCCGCCGCTCCTCCGCCGCGCCAGACTTTCAGGTAAGGCATCACTTTGAGGGTCAGATGTTTTTGTACCGGCGGCAACAACAGCAACAATCCCAGGAAATCAGTAAAGAAGCCCGGCAGGACCAGTAAAAATCCGGCAATGATTAATGACACACTTTTGGTCATTTCGGCGGCCGGATTTTCGTGACGGGCCAGCTTCTCCTGTAACAACATAAAATTCTTCACGCCCTGATTTTTCACCAGCGAAATGCCGATAGCAGAGGTAAAGATCACCAGTATCAGCGTCAGTAATACACCAATAACATGGGCTACCTGGATAAACAGTGAAATTTCTACCCAGGCAAGCAGGAAAAAGAAAATAAACGGTAACCAGCGCACGGCGGTCTCCTGTAAGTAACGCCCGTGCTACAGCAGGGCTGAAAAATCAATAACATCCTCAGGATGATAGTTTGATAGATGGGTATAACAAAAAGTGATTTCAACCATTGCCGGTAAATTCGTTATAACTAACTCTCCGTGAGTCTGTACGCTTTACCGGCCTGCAGTCATTTACAGCCGGCGGCTGTTTTTAGCGGCTATGTTATAAACAAGTGACTATAAAGTGATCTGTGTTGCTTATTTTTTCTGTAAACAGAATATCATCGTGCGGATGAACTGATATACAGATAAAATTCCGGTATCAGTGGTACACAATAAATACTCACACTCTCTGCGGCACACAGCTTTAGTAAGAAAGCACAATAAGAAGGTTATCATGGTTAACAACATTCGTATCGAAGAAGACCTGCTCGGTATGCGCGAGGTTCCGGCGGATGCTTATTATGGAATTCACACGCTACGCGCAATAGAAAATTTCTATATCAGTAGCAGTAAAATCAGTGACATACCAGAGTTTGTTCGCGGCATGGTGATGGTGAAAAAAGCAGCAGCCATGGCTAACAGGGATCTGCAGACCATCCCGCGTCATATTGCAGAAACACTGATTAAAGCCTGTGATGAAGTACTGAATAACGGTACCTGTATGGACCAGTTCCCGGTCGATGTCTATCAGGGCGGTGCCGGTACCTCTGTCAATATGAACACCAATGAAGTGCTGGCCAATATTGGTCTGGAACTGATGGGACATAATAAAGGCGAATATCAATATCTTAACCCGAATGACCACGTCAATATGTGTCAGTCGACCAATGATGCTTACCCGACAGGCTTCCGTATTGCTGTGTATAATTCACTGCTGAAGCTGGTCGATGCTATCAATGCACTGTCTGAGGGTTTTCAGCGTAAAGCCGAAGAATTCCAGACTGTCCTGAAAATGGGGCGTACCCAGCTTCAGGATGCGGTCCCTATGACCCTCGGTCAGGAGTTTCACGCATTCAGCGTGCTGCTGAAAGAAGAGACCCGCAGCATTATGCGTACTGCCGAACTGTTGCTGGAAGTTAACCTCGGCGCAACCGCTATTGGCACACGGCTGAACACCCCGGACGGTTATCAGCCACTGGCAGTGAAATATCTGGCCGAAGTCAGCCGGTTACCGGTGGTTGCTGCCGAAGACCTGATTGAGGCGACCTCAGACTGTGGTGCCTACGTTATGGTGCATTCGTCACTGAAACGGCTGGCCGTTAAACTGTCTAAAATCTGTAATGATCTGCGTCTGCTCTCCTCCGGCCCTCGTGCTGGTCTGAATGAAATTAATTTACCGCAGTTACAGGCCGGATCATCGATCATGCCAGCCAAGGTCAACCCGGTGATCCCTGAAGTCGTTAACCAGGTGTGTTTTAAAGTCATAGGCAACGACACCACCGTCACAATGGCTGCCGAAGCCGGTCAGCTGCAGCTGAATGTGATGGAGCCGGTAATTGGTCAGGCTGTTTTTGAATCCATTTCTATTCTCAGCAATGCCTGCTTCAATTTACTGGAAAAATGCGTTACCGGCATTAGCGCTAACCAGCAGATTTGTGAGTCTTATGTATTCAGCTCCATCGGGATCGTGACGTATCTGAACCCTTATATCGGTCACCATAACGGCGATATTGTCGGTAAAATTTGTGCTGAAACCGGAAAAAGTGTCCGTGAAGTTGTGCTGGAACGAGGTCTGCTGACCAATGCTCAGCTGGATGATATTTTTTCAGTCGAAAACCTGATGCACCCGGTATATAAAGCCAGACGTTATACGGAAGATAACCAGTAATCCCCCGCGGCCTGATGCCAGTGCATCAGGCCCTATCCTGTCACCGTTCAGCTCTTTTCTGAATATTTCTGTTACCCTCTGTCTTCTGTTGCTGCTGAAAAAAAATGCTATCATGCCCCCCTGACTCAGGAGTGAGCAATGAATCCTTGTTCTGCCATTATTGTGTTATGTTCTGCCCCCGACAAGGCTACGGCGACCGCCCTGGCCCGACTGGCCATCCGCCGTAAGCTTGCCGCTTGCGTTAATCTCCTGCCGGGCGTGACCTCGATGTACACCTGGCAGGACCAGTTGGAATGTTCCGAAGATGTACAGTTGATCTTCAAAAGTGATACGGAACATCAACAGGACTTACTGTCACTGCTGAAACAGGCCCATCCTTATGATGTCCCTGAATTACTGGTGATCCCTGTTCAACACGGAGATAGTGAATACTTGTCATGGTTGCACGCCTCACTCGCCTGATTTTTCTGGCAGTTACATTATTCAGCCTGCAGACGCAGGCTGCCTTATTCGATAATGGCTCATCACCTCGCTTTGTTACGGTGAATCAGGCCTTTGGCTTTGACTTTAGCCAGAATAACAACCGCGTCCTGCTGAAGTGGCAGGTAAAGTCCGGCTATTACCTGTACCGCCAGCAAATCAGTATCGTTGCGGCCAACGCGACTATTGCCAGCATAGATCTGCCACAGGGCCAGCCTCATGAAGATGAGTTTTTTGGTAAAAGCCAGATCTTCCCCGAAGACCTGCAAGTTCCGGTGATACTGAAGAGTACCGGGCCGGCAGCCAGCCTGAAAGTCAGCTACCAGGGTTGTGCAGCAGCAGGGTTCTGTTATCCGCCGGAAACCCGGGAAATTCCCCTGTCACAAATCACGGCGGACAGCCCCTCCCCTGAGCCTGCCGCCAGTGTCCCGGCCACGGCTTCCGGGGCCGGTATACCTTCGTCACGCCTGCCGTTTTCTCCGTTTTGGGCTTTATTGATCGGTATTGGTATTGCCTTCACTCCCTGTGTTTTGCCGATGTATCCGTTAATCTCGGCAATTATCCTCGGTGGCCGTCGCGATATCTCTGCATCACGTATACTGCTGCTGGCCTTCATTTATGTGCAGGGTATGGCGGTCACTTATACACTGATGGGCATTATTGTGGCCGCCGCCGGATTACGTTTTCAGGCCACATTACAGAGTCCGCTGGTACTGCTGACACTCTCTGCCGTTTTTATCCTGCTGGCATTATCAATGTTTGGCCTGTTCTCTTTGCAACTGCCGGCATCACTGCAGACACGGCTGGCGCTATTCAGTAACCGGCAAAAAAGCGGCTCTGCCGGCGGCGTATTTCTGATGGGGGCCGTAGCCGGTTTAATTTGCTCCCCCTGCACCACCGCGCCTCTTAGCGCAATTCTGCTGTATATCGCACAGAGCGGTAATATGCTGGCCGGTGGCGGGACCCTGTATTTATATGCCCTGGGTATGGGGCTGCCGTTAATTATCGTCACCCTTTTTGGCAATAAACTGTTGCCTAAGAGCGGCCCGTGGATGCAGTCAGTCAAAGAAGGTTTTGGCTTTGTTATTCTGGCGTTACCGGTCTTTCTGATTGAACGTATTGTCGGGGACGTCTGGGGGCTACGGCTATGGAGTCTGCTGGGTGTGGCCTTTTTTGGCTGGGCTTTTGCCCTGAGTCTGAGAAGTCCGAAAGGCTGGGTACGGATATTACAAATTTTATGGCTACTGCTGGCATTAGTCGCGGCGCGTCCGCTACAGGACTGGGCATTTTCTGCCGCGCCGACTAATAACAGCGGAGATCAGTCTCCTGTATTCCACAACATCAGCAACATTGCCGGTCTGCAACAACAGCTGAGTCAGGCACAGGGCAAAATTACAATGGTTGATCTTTATGCCGACTGGTGTGTTGCCTGTAAAGAATTCGAGAAATACACCTTTACAGACCCGCAAGTCCGGCAGGAGTTTGCACAATATCAGCTGGTACAGGCAAACGTTACTGCCAATACCGCACAGGATAATGCGCTGCTGACTCAACTGAACGTGCTGGGGCTCCCGACCCTGCTGTTTTTTAATGCCCGCGGTAATGAAATCCCGGACTCACGGGTCACCGGATATATGAATGCCGGAGAATTTCTGGCACATTTACAGAAGCTTCGCGCTGAATAACATCATCCAGATGCGCCGGCAGTGGCCGGTGCTGCATTTACGGAGGTTAATGTGTCGCAGGAACAGATACTTGAGCAGGTATTACTTTTACTGGAACAACAGGGCCTGGCGGCCGCCGGCAACCTGAAACAGCAATTACAGGCCCGGGGAGCAGAACTCCCTGAACAGACCTCTGAAGAGCTGTTATTACGCGATGCCCTCGACTTTCACGGCCGGCAGATCAGCGAATGGCGCGAACGGATAACACAGGACGAAGCACTGACCAGCAGCCAGAAATTACTGATGCGTTACACTTTGCTTGAGGAACATGTCCGCCGTGGCCGTTTCCCGGGCTGTCTGTTTATTGCTGCCTGCAGTATTTACCCGGCGCCACACCACCCGATACATCAGGTGGCAGAGCAACAAAAACAAGCCTCCTGGCAATATACCCACCGGCAGCTGACCGCCCTGGAACTGGATAATCCGACGATGGTCACCGACCAGCTGGAACTGGTACTGGAGGGTTGTCTGAGTAAACTACTGGTTAAACGTAATCTTCAGGATATTGCCACCGCCCGCCGGCTGGCAGAAGATATTCTGCAAGTGGCATTGTGCCGCCAGAACGGTGCTCTCAGCTGACCACCGCTTGCCAGGGCTGTTATCTTCAGGCCGCTCTGGTACCCTTAATCAATCAAGGCCCGGGCCTGTCATAATTGCCTGCCGGTAAATAATGGGTCACCATATCCTCCCCCGCTTGCCAGCGATGCAGTAACAAACCCGCAGGTTCCATGATAAAACAAGCTGCTGCCTGTCTGGTAAAATCCGGGGCGGCCTGATGAGAGGTTCCCGGTGCAGAGCACATCAGAGTATTGCCTGAATGGCTGACCATATAACGATCTGCATGATCACACAGCCGTCGAATGCCTGACTACTCAAGCTTTCCGGTCAGTTATTTGCTGATAATTAATCATATAGGTACAGACGTGATCACTGTCAGGTAAAAAGCCTGTGCAGAGACATTAATCGGGATTCCCCGGCAGAATATCTGCCCGCCAGCGCATCTATCCGTGGCGATAGTAAAGTAAAAGTCAGTAAAACAGCCGTTTTCGTATATAAAGCAATCAGTCAGTGCGATTTTAGCATTTCCTGCAGTAAAAAGAGTTGACGCATCAGGGCCATTACGGTTTAATGCGCCCCGTTGCCCGAATAGCTCAGTCGGTAGAGCAGGGGATTGAAAATCCCCGTGTCCTTGGTTCGATTCCGAGTTCGGGCACCACTATTTACAAGGCCTCGCAGAAATGCGGGGCTTTTTCGTTTCTGCTGTATGGTCTATTTATGGTCCTTCCCCGGGGTGTCTTTTGCTTTACTCTCTCTCCTCGCTCTGACAGTCACAACCGTCTTTTTCGTACCTTTTCCCGCTGTTGTACTGATTTCCCTGACACTGTGTCAGTGTGGGTTCCGGTCCGTGTCAGTTTTACCCTCTGTATTACTCTGCTTGTTTCTCACTGTTTTCCGGTCCTCCTACGGTCCTGCTCTGGCGTTTAGTGTCACTCACTCAATATCAGAATGTGAAATCACGGGGGGACGGGGGGAGCTGTGTTAGCTACTGATTTATATATATTTTTCAATATTCCCTGCAGGGGGTTCACAGGGGAAGTCCCCTGAGCCTCCGGGGGGTGACGGTTTTCCCCCGATAGTCGCGGGGGGTTCCTCGGATATTCCACGGCATGCATTACTGATTTTTCAGTGCCATTTCTTACAGTTAATGCACTTTCCCCGTTTCCCCGTACTGCGCACACTGATACCGGAATGCAGCATAAGACAGACACATATTATTTCTGTGCAGCTACTGACAGTCTGGTTTTCCGGTCTGTCATCCACAGTGAAAAGGAGTGTGTATGTCATCACCTACCCGGTTTCGTTTTACCAATACCCTTATCAGAACACTGCCTCCTCATCCGGCAGATTCCCGCAGTACGGATTGTGAATACAGTGATACCGAAGCGTCAGGTCTGAAGTGTTTAGTCGGTAAAAATCAGGGTTCCCGTCGTTTTCTGTTTCGCTATCTTTATCATGGCAGAAAGCGTGCGATTGCACTGGGCCACTGGCCTGATATCGATGTCAGTACAGCCCGAAAGATTGTTGCAGAACACAAACGGTTACTGGCAACCGGCGGGGACCCCAAAGCCTCTAAAGATGCAGCACGGCATGAGCTTACTCTGGATGAGCTGTTTTATGATTACTATCTTCCTGTAGCAAAGCAGTCCAAAGCCAGCTGGAACAAAGATAATCAGCGTTTCCGTGACCATATTCAGCCGGTACTCGGGTACTACCGTCTTTCTGATATTACCCCCTCACAGGTCCTTACTCTGCAACAGAAGCTCATGCCCTCACTGGCAGCAGCCACCTGTAACCGGGTCATTGTGTTGGTAAAAGCCCTCTATACGTGGGCAGGGCGTCAGGGGTTAACGAATGTCCATCCGGCGAAGAATATTGCCTTATTGCGTGAAAATAACGCCCGTCAGCGCTATTTCTCTGAGCAGGAGATACGGCAGATATTCCGGTCGGCAGCAGAGGATAACAATCAGGTGGCAGCGACCTATATCCGGTTACTGTTACTCACCGGTTTGCGACGGGATGAACTGAGGCTGGCCAGACGGGAGCATATTGATTTTGTACAACGCACTCTCTGGCTGCCTGTGACCAAAAATGGTCAGGGACGGATTGTGCACCTGAATGCCCCGGCCATGGCATTACTGAAGATACTTCCTGCTCCCGGAGGTAACCCCTGGGTATTTGCCGGTAAAGAAGAAGGGAAGCCACTGTCAAACCCGGTGAAGGCTTTTCATCGTATTGTGAAACGGGCAGGTATTTTCGATAAAGATGTTTGCCTGCATACCTGTCGGCATACGGTTGCAGCACTTATCGTCTCTCACGGGGGAACGCTTTACGATGTGCAGGTACAACTGGGGCACCGGAGCAGTCAGTCATCACAACGTTATGCTCATCTGCATCCGCAGCGTTTGCGCCATACCAGTCAGTTGCTGGCTGAGCGTATCGCGCTGCCTTTGTGATTGTCGGGTATAAAAAAAGCAGAGGGATAACCTCTGCTTTTCTGTCTTTTCCAGGTCTGTACTTCTCTAGCTGAAATCACTGTTCATAAAGCTGCGATGGATATGATAGTAGTCCTGCTCCATCCCTCTTCTTTTTCTTTTTTTGAAGTGCCCCTCACTTTCAGGAGTCAGGTATCCGTTATCACACAGTGCCTTCGCGCCCTGTGCCACACTCATATTATGCTTTGCACAGAGTGCTGAAAAAGCATCCTTATAGATGAGAATATCCGTGGTCTTTGCATCCAGAAAGCCACTCCGGCTGCTCGCCAGAAAGTCATCTTTGATACCCAGTGTACTGAACTGCACATGCAGGTTGTTCAGTAGCCAGGTACGCAAGGCCGTCATGAAAGATGTTTCAGGATCATACCGACTCTGGGTATTGTTCTGCCAGTGGTAGGCCAGCATGAGCACAGATTCTTCAATCTGCTCTTCCGTAAAAGGCAGAATACCCCATTGTACCGCCAGTTTCCCGGCCACAGAGACCAGTGCAAAACGTTTCATCGCGCGCTTCTGGATAGCACTCAGGCTGATGGCTTTATCGTCATCATCATCGTCACTTTCTTCAAGCTGACTGATAAAACTCTCAGTTTCATCAGTTATCATTTGATGCAGTTGCTGGCGAATGTTGTCTGCCGGTAGCAGAACACCATTGTCATCTTTTTGTGTCAGAAAGTGGCTGATAAACAGCTTCCCTGCGGTCCCGTAGTATTCTGACAGCCCTGATTTCAGCGTGTCTGCCCAGCCAATGAGCGCCTCCATAGAGACGTCCTCATCTTCAGCCAGTAAAGAACGTGAATCTTCCGGCATCACTTCAAGACTGATAGTTCTGTGCTCCAGTCCTCCTGTCAGGACTTCTTTGTTTGAGGAAAGTTTCTCTGACACTGACATTTCACCGGAGGACAGGATGATGGTATTCCAGGTAAAGTTATCACGGACCTCTAGCGTTTTATCCATCCTGATTTTTGACTCACCTGACGTGATGTTATACAGCGTGGAGCTGAAGCCTCTGTTATTGTGAGCACCCAGCTCGTCAATGCAGGCCACAAGGCCTGAAAAGTCTGCCAGTGAACGCTCCAGAGCATTGGAGGTAGTATTCCAGCGTAAGATATTGGAGCCTTTCTGTCCGGGTTCATTCCCGGAACCGTGTACTGACATCGCAAGCTGCAACAGGATGGTTTTCCCGGTCGTTGAGCCGCCGTAAAAATGAAACATACTGATATCCATACCTGCCGGTTTCAGAAGCATGGAGGCCAGTGAGGCACTGAGCGCAAAGACCTGATGATAACCGTGCACATTTTCTCTGATGAGGGTCATCCATTGCTGATGGGTTCCGAGCGGAGCTATCATTTTATTTCTGCTCCCCTGTCCCACTAAAGAGATGAAACGGGTATTGTCCCGAAGCAGGGGCATTGTCCCGTGCAGAAAGGCATCATAGCCCTCACTGAATCCCATCCCGTCAGTCACTATCACCCTGGGCAGAACCATACGCATTGCTTTGTGTACGAAACTTTCAAAATACTTCTGTGGCTGAGGACCGGACCCTAACCCGAATCCTGCGCTGATAAGCTCTGACAGTCCCCTGCCGTCTTTCCCGAAGGCACTCAGTCCGAGATGCTTGCACACAATTTTACCGGTAACATTGATGGTCATCAGACCTATCCCCAGATTGCCATCACCGGATTCGTTACTGTAGATACAGTAAGGAATGACCGGAGTTGAGCACAGCATTATGCCGTCACCCTTGGTGTATCTCAGCTCGTGAGGATAGTTTTCATACCCGTGAGGCAGCCCTGCAACGGAACCGGAATGACCGGATATCCGGATCGTTTCCAGTATCTTTTTCGCGGTAATTTCGGGGGTATCCGCTTCAGTCAGATTTTCCTTAATACACTCAGGAAGTGCCTGTGTGAGTGTTATTTCAGCATTTGTTTTTTTCATCTTTTGAATCCATTATATGGGTGTTGCAGATAACAGGCTGGACTGGTGGGGACCTGATGCAGCCTGCTGCGGTTATGGACCTTTCGTAAGAAAGGTCCTGTTTTATGCCATCGCGCGGTTAATCACATCGTGATAGCGTGCAGGACTGGCATGAAGATAAATTTCGGTTACTTTGATAGTACTGTGCCCGAGTAAATCCTTTACGGTGTAAATGTCCGCACCGGATTCGATGAGTGTGGTGGCAAAGGTATGCCTGAGTTCGTGGATGGTGTAGTGCCTGATACCGGCAGATTCACACAGGGATTTTTGCAACCGGCGTGGCTCTGAGACCGGACCGTTATCAGCCTGATTAGGGAAAGCCCAGTCTTTATCGCCCAGGTACTGTTTTATCGTGGTCAGCAGGACAAAAGCTTTATCACATACCGGTACAACCCGCGTCTTACCGTTTTTTGTCTGTCTCAGCACAATCGTTTTTCGTGACCAGTCGATATCCGTCATTTTCAGATAACGGGTTTCACCGAGACGCAAACCGGTCAGTCCGAGAAACATCAGTAAAGCAATTCCGGCATGCCCCGGATTCTGGTGATATTTTGCCTCGCAGACAGCCATCCACTGACGAAATTCTTCACGACTCATGGCTTTTCGCTGTGAAGTGGCCTCTGGCTGCATCCGGAGAAACTCTGCCGGACTTGCCGTGATATAGCGCATCCTGCGGGCATAACTGAATACAGCCTTCAGCAGCGCCAGATGACGGTTCCGTGTGGACGGCCTGACAGGCAGTCCGGCGAGGTAGTGGGCAATATCGGATTCCTGCATGGCAGACAGTCTGATATTACCCAGCTGAGGTCCCAAATACTTTTTGATTTTTGACAGGTCAGTATGTGCCGAGCGTTTGGCTCCGGCAACCAGCACATCACGGACATAGTGCTGTAGCAGGCTGTTGAAGGTCATGTTATACACAGCACCGTAATGGCCGCTCATCACGGCAGCACGCTGACGCAGCTCAGCCTTTTTTGTCCGTACCCAGTGACGGGCTTCTTCCAGTGGCAGTTCACTGACTTTCCCTACAGGCAGGTAATGAGAAATTCCGCCGACACTGGTACGAAGGATATAGGATGATGCACCGCCGGGTCTGAAGATGATTTTCAGGCCGGTTTCTTTGGCATCACTGATTTCAGTCACTTTAGACTGACCGGAAGACAGCAGTTGCAGTTCAGCAATCAGCTTTCGGGTGAAAGGGACAGGGCCTTTTACAGGCAAAGATACAGGTAACGTTTTCATGCACACATCTCTTCTGGTGAGTTATTCAGTTATTGAGATGCTGGCCAGCACTGCGGAGAATAGTAAGAGCGCCTCCTGATAATAGCAATCCCCCCCAGACCTCCCTGGGGAGGTTGTTTTTTAATCAAAAAAAATTATGCCATAGGAAGTCCTGAGGAGGATCATTTTCCAGTACATTTAATGAGCTAAAAAAAATTTAAAAAAAATTTCTGTTCGCTCTTTTTTTGTACATTATGAAGTTACGAAATCGAATCTCAGCGTCATTCAGGCACATATTATTTTCAGGACATCAATTCCGTGGACTGAAATTATGCAAATACTGTATTCACCTTCTTACCTTAACGGGCTTCCCCTTCCTCCGTCAGTCACTGCAACATTGTATCACCATCTGACTGCGCATTTTGATTCACCCGCTCAGGCACAGGAATTCTGGTCATTGACTCATACTGTACTGTGGCAGCTTGATAACGGAGAGATTCTTCCGGACGATACACTTGTGCAGGTTGCTCTGGCGTATCCGGAGTATGTTTTATATCTGGAGGATGGCTGGTATCTGTTACTCGGCATTGTCAGTGATGACGGACAGGGGATATATCTGCTGTTCCCTGCCACTACCTGCATCCCGGGATTAGCAGAACATATCAGGGAGGCGGAGCATGGCTAAACACATTAAAGCAGTACCCTTGCCAGAAACATCTGAGGGCTTTAGCACTGTGTACCGTGGAGAGGCAGAAAAGATTAATCCTCATGCCAGAGGAAATATCGTCTTCGAACTGGGAATTAATCCGGCCACAGACACCACGGTACTGCGTCTTGCATCTAATCAGGGCTGTGGCCTCTTTTCCTCTGAATGGATAGAAATATCTGTGATTGAGTCTCTTCTCTCCGGGCTGCCGGAGAGTTTTTCATCCCGGGAATTCGCCCCGCTATTCAGCCATAAAAGTCGTAACAATCCCGGTTTCCTGGCCGCAGTATTACGCAGTCCGGAGGTCTGCCTTATCGAGGCATCTCCGGATACTGTGTTTATGCATCAGTGCTTTCCTGACCTGAAACACAGGGCTGACCAGCTGAATATCTTCATTAAAAAGTGTCCGGTTGTATAGCACTCTGACGGGTCTTTAGCCCGGCTTTATGGTTAGTGTGCCTGTCATCCGGGGGGGGGTGCCCCCGGAGTATTTTTTTGGAGAAATTACATAGATGACATCATCCATTCTCAGTTTATGGCCCTGGAAAAACCTTGCTGTTTCACTGTGGGATAATCTTGATATGAACTGTATCCGGGAGCCTGCTCTCGGCGGGATAGTGCAGTGTGAATTACTGTTTGATATGACGCTGCACAGCGGTATTTATGTGGGAGGCGGCAAGATAGTCCATCTGGAGGGTGATGGGAGAGTCAGTTGCAGCACCGGTGAGCAGTTTTTGAGACGATTAGGGGGCTTTAACTCAGCGATTTCAATTTATACGGATTGTGATGATATGACCCCTGTCGGGCAGAAGACTGCCAGTGACAGAGCTTTATCATGGGTGGGGGAGCCTTATGAGTACCACATCTTGGATTCTAATTGTCATCGTTTCACCGCCCGCTGCATTACCGGTAACTTATGTGATGATATTTACTTTGCATCACACTTGGACAGATTCCGGCAGGGTACGCACTGGCGGGTCTGGCGGCCCTGATTTTCAGAGCAGCGCAGGCAGTAAAAACCATAACAGGTTATTAGATACTATTAGCCCGAATTAGAGGAAGATAACCTGATGCTTATCCAACGTACTTATCAGCTGGTTGATGCCAGTGCCCGCTATAAAATTAACTTATGCGATTACCGACAGGCCATCACGCGTGCAGCAGAGCTATCGTTCAGAGAGTTATTCTGTGATATCGATGTACAGAGCACTTACTTCACGCTGACTCTCGACAGTGAAACACCTAAGATAAAGCATGGTTTGTTGGTGAATTTTGGCAAAACCATCGCAAAACAAGCGCATGGACTCTGTGAGGAGGCGATGCGTACTTACCAGAGTGACAAACACCCACCCAGTAGGCAGTTATTTCGCTGTTGTGAGTGATTTTAACCCCCTTAACCATTTTTTGGTTAAGGGGGGGGCATAATTTTACTGCAAAGGTGCTTTTTGGGTGGCACTTGATGTGTGATTAAATTTTTATGCAATGATTGCTAATTGATGGTGAAAAGCGTAATGATAGAACTTCATACTTTTGCTTTTTTGAGGTCGTTATGCCATCATCTAAAGATACCCATTGTCCCATTGTAAAAACTGGTCCTACTGCTGGCGAGAATCGTTCTCGTAATGAGGATGGGCAATGGCGAGCAAAGCGCAGTGATGCGGGTAAGCCAAGAGAGAAGAAATAACCGCTTGGGTATTACTTTTTAGGGCGTCAAACATCTGTGTTTTAGGCCCAATACTCAGTTCTCTCGTGTTTTAGACATTTTTATTTCTCCAGGGCTTTGTTGAATACATCGAAATTTTGCTGAGCTTAAGGATCAAATCCCGCACCCCCTGACAGCGTAGGCAGCCCCGTCGCCTAAGTAGAAGTTCAGAATCACCAACTGATACACCTATAACAAAAAAAGCGATTATCAACTGCGGCTTCATGGATTTTTGGCTGGACGGTGAAGCGATTAAGGTATTGTATGAGGCAGCACTGCCTCCAGTACGTGCAAGATATCAGCGCTATTTGAGTTCTTCAACAAAACCTATTTCCAGCTGAAATTTGCTTCCGGGTAGTCTCATAATCGAGTCAAAAATTCATAGAACCCCAGTTTACAGGACCTTTGTTGTCAGTACTCCAATCAGTAGTTTTGAACATCTGTTTTCCCATAAGCAATCTCTGTGATACCAGCGTAGGCATCCACTGATTTTTAAGTAAAGAAAATTTTTATTTATTGAAAAACACCATTATTTATATGTGAGCGTGAATGTGGCACTTGTATTCGCATTACCAACATCTACCGATTTATCTATTTGATAATATCTTGCTTGTAATGGAATATTAAAAACACCTTCAACGCCCGGGCTTCCCGCACTAAATACACTTGATAATACCACTGGCTTTTTTTCGTAAAGCAGTTGTATCCCAACGCCGCTTGCTGAATCATTACCACTATTTAACCGTAGTAGGCCATTATTCGCATCGTATGCATTGCCATCAAACTGTATATTTACATTAGCGTCTGAATTGCATGTTAATGGTATATTGAAATTTCGCGTATTTTGATCTCCAGGCCATGTTCCTATGCCATGGAAATCTGATGGTTTTACACTCCCCATATCAACACTAATTACCTGTGAATTCACAGTGCAGGCTATAGTATATACGTGAAACGCGTTTATCCTGATATTTGATTCAGGACTTTCCCAGTAAGATTTATTAGTTTTCATGACAATTGCTCCTACCGTTCTTGCTGATACAGTTCCTATTCCTGTATTTTGCTCTGTTTTATAGAATTGAACCTCTGCAATCTCAACTATTTTTGTACTAAATATACCATTGATAGAGCACAGTAAGTTTGCATCTTCACCACCAAAATCATTCCCCGGTCGTACATATATCATCCCTGAATTGCCACAACCTTCACCAGCAACAGCATAACCAATACCTTTTATATTTGTTTGGTAAATTCTCCTGTTGTTAATGGTTGTTACGTAATTACCATAAGCTTTAATCCCGACTTCCTGGTAGTTTATATTTGGTGATGTTCCATTGTTACTACAGTTAAATGCTCTGATACCTGTTACTGACACAGGCTGACCAATGGGTGAGCCGACAGGTAAATCACGGCTAACAGTCATTGATGGCGGTGAAATATAATTATTGACAGTGGTTGTTGAGCATGTATATGCCTTTACCGAAGGTGACAGTAGAAAAAGAACAACTGTTATCATAGATAAAAAAATCGATTTCATAGTTATAATTTCCTACTGTTGACATTTTACTTTTATGAAATAAATGCGTCTGCTCTTATCATCAATATGATATGGCGCATGGCATTGGCCGTCTTTCCAGGCAACATCGATGGTACCCTCTTGCGGGGCTCCGCTCAGATAGACTTGCTGCTGGTCATCTACAATTCCTGAAGAGATAGTGTCAGATTGATTTTTTATACTCGCAATTGAACCGAATGGTACCGATATATCTTTATCGATTGTAACTAATATTTTCCTGCCTATTCTTGTTTTGAATGTTGCAAGAACGACTGCCCCGTCAGTCGGTATGACAGTGCTGGATGTATTTATAATATCAATATCTTCCGGTAATGATGATGTATCCAGCTGGATTGTATTTCTCTGGTAAGGTGACATGTACGGAACAACAGCATAGCCTTGGTCATTTGTATATACTCCGGTATTATTCTCCACTTTTATATCCGGGGCATTATCAGCCTGAATTAATGCCAGTGTATCACCTAATGGCTGAGATAAAGTGACACCATGCTTATGTATAATAACACCACCACTAACACCATAGTTAAGCTGTTTTTGTCCGCCAGTATAGTTATATCCTGCCTGGTAATTCCCGAAACCTGCCTTATAGGATGCTGAAACACTACCTGAACTGCTGCTTCCCTGGCTGTCATATCCTTGCTGGAGATTGTAGCTAAGTTGGTTATCTTCCATAGCCGTTCCGGAAATACCGACATTGCTATTAGTACCGCTATGACTCGTGTTACTGGAAGACATATTTATCCAGCTATTGGGCATGAATTTATCAAATGGTATCTGCAGAGAGAAAGAGATGATATCATCTCTCTTATTATCATAAGCAGATTTAGATTCAGAATAGTTAATATAATAATTTACCGATGAATAATTAACATTATATCCAACATTGATGCTCCGCTCACTCCCTGAAACCCCCCAGTAGTTTTGCTGATAGGCTGAAACATAAAGGCTGCCTATATTTCCTAATGTCTGGCTGATGTTTATCTCAGATTTGCTTTTCTTATTATGAACGCTTCGCCATGATGAGTATTCATTTTTTAAATCATCTATATCCTGAGAGTCAGAGGTTATAGGATAATCCTCATAGTAACCATTTGATTCATTAAAATCATAATATCCTGAAGTAGAATAACGATATCCTGATAATGAGAATGATGTTCCACTGGTCACGAAGTTTTTAGAATATTGAAAACGAAATGATTCACCATTTTTCTGAGTGTTATTAAATTTTGTTCTGGCAAATGTAGAATCTATAGAAACCGAACCTATATCTCCAAGGCCTTTTCCCAGACCAATACTGGCAGTCTGATACTTTGATGAATAGATACTTCCACCATAAACCGTACTTGAATAGGGTAATCCATAAATTAATGTTGCCTGAGTGAATTCTGGTTGCTTTTCATTGCTACCGGAAGTTGCTCGAAATTTACCCGCAGTAACTGAGTATTTTATTCGTCCTTCACGCTGCATCATTGGAACGGAAGAAAAAGCCTGAGTATACGTTCTGGTAGTACCGTCCGCTTCTCTTATTGATACATTAAGCTCTCCGGCAGCAGAGGTTGGGTAGAGATCATCAATAACAAAAGGTCCGGGAGGTACGTAAGATTGGTAAATAATATTTCCGGACTGTCTGATAGTAACTTGTGCATTAGTTTGTGCGATGCCTCTTATTATCGGGGCAAAACCACGCATGCTCTGGGGTATCATATCATCATCAGAAAATATTTGAGCGCCTTTAAATGGAAAACTATCAAAAACTTCAGAAGGTGTATGGCTCTCACCAAAAATCACCTGTGAATTAATAGATCTAACATCATGCTGTAAATAAGAGTTTATGCTGTTCCAGTGATTATTATTATCTGTGTGAGACCAGGTTGAATAGTTTCTTAAACGCCATCCGCCTATATTCAGCCCACTGCGTAAGTTAAGGTATTGGTTTTCTCTATATTCTCCGGAATTATTCCCTAAGTAATTGTATCCTGAGTAAGCGTAATTAATGACTGCGGCATTTATACCATCATTCCATTCACTGGCAGGAACCATACCCTGAGGTCTGCTGATTGTATAAATCTGCGGGATATTTATCTTCAGCATTTGATTTGATGGGTCATACCTGAAATAACTACCAGGAAGATATGAGGAAATACTCCCTGAGATTATACCATCGGGTAATCTGTTGAATTCTTTTGTTGATTTCGGTGACACGCCCCATTTAACAAGATCTTCTTTTGTTATTCTGGGGGACAGGGTGCCGTTATTTGATACAAAATTAATATTTCTTGTGTCTACCAGAACATCATTTAAATATATGTTCGTATAATACTTCCCCGGAAGTTGTCCACCCTGATGGCTGAGAGCACTAAGATCAATAGCTTTATCTTTGTATCCCATATTATCAATTGCAGCAGGATCAAAATAGTCGCTTGCCCGGGATGTATCCGGATAGTAAAGCGTACATGTAAGAAGCAACGTGTAGTACAAGCTTCCCCCATAAATGTTACGTTCTATCATGATTCCAGTCCCGGGTTTTCAGTCATGAATTTAACTTCCTTGATGAAATTCTTTAGATATTCCACCAAGATCATTTATTGCCTTCCATTTTATATTCTGTACACTTATAAAAGATCCTGGTATAACTATTTTACTTTTTGGTGGGATCATTGGTGGGTCATTAACATTTTTATTATCGATGCTAAGTTCTGATAATGTTATGTAATAAGGTGAGTTATTTATAGCAAACACTTTTCCTAATTCATGCTCGAAGGTAATTTGACCTTCAGAATCAAAAGAGTTACCACTAAGGCCTTCAGGTCTGAATAATAATTTTATGACACTTTTTACATTTATTGTTAGCTTGTTTTTAGCATTAGGGTCGGTTGCAGGTATTGATTTAATGTTCATCCAGAATAAAGACTCCCGGTCTTTTGGCAATTCTTTCCCAGTATAAACGATATGGACGGAATTTGTTGATTTCGGTTCAAGGCGAAATAAAGGGGGAGTCATAATAAAAGTCTGATCTACTTGATGGCCATTAATATCTTTTGATGCCCAGGCCTGAATTAAATAAGGGTGGTCATCTGAGTTGTTGATTCCAAGGTCTACCTGATTTGACTTTTCGTTATAAATAACCCTTGTCCCATCAATCTGAACACCTGAATATGCGCACTGTGAAATAGTCAGAAAAAGAACCGCAAGTAAACGGAACATGAAATTGCATCCTTTGTATGGCATTACTGCGGCTCCTTTAATTTATTGATATACTACTGTGAAAGTTGCTGTCGAATTTGCAGTTCCAGCGGTTGCTGCTCCTGTCGCATAATACTTAGCATAAAAATTAAGACTGTTACTTCCTTCCGTCATATTTATAGTACTGGAAGGAACCCCTATAATAATAGGCGTTGTACTATCACTTTCATATAAAGCTACGCCTACATTGGTAGCTGTTCCTTCCTGGCCTGCATCAGTAAGCGCCAGAATGGATGAGTTAGACGCATTAGTCGTTCCATCAAAACGAACATGTGCTGATGGATCTTCCGGACAATCGGTAAGATTAATGGTAAACAGATGTGCACCTGCTGTATTTCCTGCTGTTGTCAGTGCGCTGGAGCTGACATTACCTAAAGCCACGGTTTTGCTTAGTGAGTCACTAGCCACACTACACCCCGCATTGGTTATGTTTCCTGTAAAATTTACTGTTCCATCAGCGGCAAAGGTATGGAAGCTAATTGCTGAAGATGCTAAAACCAAGACTGATAACACTGTTCTTTTTAACATATCAATACCTCAATAATGGTAGATATAGCGTAATAGGTGTGCAATAGTTTGGAAAAGACTAATCAGATCAGGAAAGATTAATCATGTTAATTAATAACAGATTAATGTAAATTTTCAAATGAAACTTTAATTTTTTTTATTAATGTAGATTTATTTAACAATAAAAGGCAGTGGAGTTCTAACACTGGCTGGATTTTCAGGTAATATGTACGCTTCTGGTATTCCAGCCTTTGTCATCCTGTGCAACGCTCACATCATGGCCATAGCTTCCGCTACCTGACCATCGTAGTCACGCTGCATCAGTAACCTCTTCACAGCTGCTTCATTGTTATAGGTGTCCCAGTTGGTGATTCTGAACTTCTGTTTAGCCTCCCACGGGATTATCGGAGTTGTCAGGGGATGCAGGATTTGATCTTTAACAATTTATTCAACAAAGCTACTGTATGGTTAAGGTGTGGTGATGATTTTTATAGCTTTTTATATCAATTACTCAGTAAGTAACCAATATTTTTATTCAAATCATTTTCCAAGGAAAGCATTACACTCTGTATTGATGTGATTTCCTTTATAATTTTTGTCTTTCTAAAGGGATTGAAAATCCCCGTGTCCTTGGTTCGATTCCGAGTTCGGGCACCACTATTCTGAAAAACCCGCCTCTGGCGGGTTTTTTGCTTTCTGCGCACCGCTGATCCATAAAAGCGGGTCCGGCACACTCGCCTCTTCCCTGAGACTTGATCTGATCTCACCCGTAAACAGTACACATCCGGATTACGCGATGAAGCCCTGAAACTCGCTGAACCTATCGGCATTGTGGCCACAGCACGTGAGCTCAGCCTGTATGAATCTCAGCGCTATGCCAGACGCAGCACACTAAAGAGTGCCCATTCATCTTCCCGGCGTGAGCAGGAAACATCTGTTGAAATTGCCCGCCTTAAGCGTCAGCTGGCTGAAAGCCGAAGGTATCCGGGGTGAATGCCTGGTCAGTCAGGAAATAATGCGGGAAACGGCATTTAATTATATCGGGTGTGATTACAATCGCTGGCGTCGTCACAGTGCCTGTGGCGGTCTCAGCCCCGAACCCTCTGAACACCAGAAACCCGCTTAGGGCTATGTCGACATTACGTGGGTAAAATCAAAGATCTGCTTCCGGGAAATCGATAAACCTTCAATGCTCTGTTCTTTTTATCTAAAAAATGGCGCAAAAAATTGAACAGATAACATATTTTCTTGTTCCTGTTAAAGACATGATGGTGCATGCAGCGACTGAGCTGACCTCGCCTTAGCAAAACTGCGAATGGTCGCTTCAGCCAGACTTGATGCAGTATCAACAATTGACAGATGCTGCTGAGGATGGCTTTTAAGTAAGGGGCTGATGTCAGTACAGGCAATAATCAGCCCCTGGGCGCCAGCTTCCTGCGCCAGAGAAGTCAGGTTTCGCCACTGCGTTATCACTTCAGGACAGGTAAATCCGTTTTGCTTAATCAGCGCTATCAAATGTGTAGTGATAGCACGTAATGGGTCAGAAGCTACACAGCGCTTTCCCATCAGATGTAAACGCTGCTGATAAAAACCCGCATCAAGCGTAGCCTCAGTAGCAATCACGGCGATGTTCTCCGTTTCGGACGGCAGGCATTCAAGTGCGCAGTCGGCAATGTGCAGGACAGGAATACCGCCGCTGGCCTCCTGCATTTCATTAAAGTAGCAGTGTGCCACATTACAGGGAACCACGATCAAATTGACCCCGGCGTTTACCAGATTGCTAATGCCATCGCGCAATGCCGCGGACATTGCGGCATCATCAATCACACGGTTAGGGAAAAAAGGAGTCGGCAAGGAAATAATATGCATTCTTGGATAGTCGATATCGAATCTGGCCCCGTATTGCTTTTGGCACTCATCGACCAGCATATCGATAAAAGGCGCTGTGGAACGAGGCCCCATGCCGGCTAACACCCCAAGACTGTAAGACATTACGCACTCTCTGTGATAAAGGAAAAGAAGGATTTACGTTAAATCAGGTTGAGTTTCTTCCCGGTGCTTTATTTCTTCTGAGATAAACCAGTTAACAATCTGCTTATAAATTTTTTCTATAAGGTCTGAGCTTAACCCCTGTTCTTCAGCCCGGGCTCTGCGTTATTTCAGCCATGGCGTCAAATCGGGATGCTGCTTTAACAAATTCATATCGTTCACCAGGTAATGAGATTACCTGACGATCGATACGATCGATTTCAGTTCTGATCTCTGACATGCCAGCGCACTGAGTAGCTTTTCCGCGCTACTTTTTTCAATCATGGTAGTCCTGTTGCAATTTAACTTACCGGTCCCAATAAGCGAACACAGAGACTTTGGTTATCGTACATGCAATAAGACGTTATGGGGAGTGCGCCGCTGCATTTCACTTGCTTAAATGCCACTCTGTCTGAATAACTTAATGCTAAGGTACGCATGCATTAGCATTAACAAGGAGAGACTGTATGGAAGTTGAAACGATAAAAGCGAGAGGCATTTTTTAAGATGTGAAGGTAAATAGGGGATCAGATTCTCTGCCATTCTCCCCTTTTTACATCAGGATAGCGCCACAGACTTATACTGCAGGGCGCTGACGCCGGACAGTACGATACTTATCGAACCTTAAGTAACTTAACCGTATAGTCGATATCAATTTCATCTTCAGAAAAGATCAGAGTTGTTCCCTGGAAAGTGGTGATCGCCAGTTTTTTCAGTGAACGCATTTCGCCGGAGGTGGCTGACGATTTTGGCCGGATGCTGTTCATCAGTGCCCCCACCGACAGTACTGTATTTTCTTTATCGATACCCGCATCGACAGGCACTTCCTCACTGTATACCACAAACGATTTAATTGCGGTCAGCTTCAGACGCTCTCCGGCAATATAGATATATTTGCTGTCAGGGATCACTTTTACCGAAAAAGCAGACAGGCCTTTATTATTGGTGGTCGGCTCAAAAGTCACTGCCGCATCTTTCTTAATCAGCTCCGGGTTGGCGACTTTAATCACATGAAAATAACGGTTATCGCCGTTTTCATCTTTGATAAATCCAAAGCCTTTATCTTTAAACCAGGTTGTGATCGTTCCGTTCATCGCTATTACCGCCTGTTCACTCGTTTATCTGCCCAATTTTTGCAGCGCGCAGTGTAAATTACAATGCCTGAACAGACTATGTTTTTAGGTTATCTGCCGGCAATAAAATTCTGTGCAGTCACGGATTATGGCCCGTGCCGGGTTCCGCCCTGCCAGATACCAGTCCCGAGCGGCAGCGCGATAATGTTGCGGGTAATTCACCGCAATTAAAATCGTTATTTAAATCATATGGTTTAGCGTTCCGGCACCGGCCATTCCACAGGTTTTTTTATTGCCTGAGGCCACCCGCCGGTACGAAAAAATATTAACACCCCTTCCAATACTATACTCCCATATAGTATATTAGTCGCCATCACCTGAGTGAGAAATGTACGATGCCAAGTACCCCTGAAGCAAAAAAGAAAACCCTGACCCGTGTCAGACGCATCCGCGGGCAGATTGATGCCCTCGAAAAAGCGCTGGATGACGGGCATGAATGCCGTGCAATATTGCAGCAAATCGCTGCGGTACGTGGTGCAGTCAATGGTCTGATGGCCGAAGTTCTGGAAAGCCATATCAGAGAAACGTTTGAGGGGAGTGAAACCGATAGCCGGCAGCTCAATACCTCAGTTAACGATACGATCGGGCTGGTTCGCGCTTATCTTAAGTAACCAGATCCTCCGCTGAACAAAGGAAACTCACTATGAAATCACGTGCTGCGGTCGCTTTCGGGCCGGGAAAACCGCTGGAAATCGTCGAGATTGATGTCGCTCCGCCTAAAAAGGGTGAGGTGTTAATCAAAATTACCCATAGCGGCGTTTGTCATACCGATGCTTTTACCCTGTCAGGCGATGATCCTGAAGGCCTGTTCCCTGTGGTCCTGGGCCATGAAGGGGCCGGTGTGGTCGTCGAACTGGGTGAAGGTGTAACCAGTGTCAATGTGGGTGATCACGTTATCCCCCTGTATACAGCAGAATGCGGAGAGTGTGACTTCTGTAAATCCGGTAAAACTAACCTGTGTGTCGCGGTACGCGAAACCCAGGGCAAAGGAGTGATGCCGGACGGAACATCACGTTTTTCCTATAATGGTCAGCCTCTGTATCACTATATGGGGTGTTCAACCTTCAGCGAATATACCGTAGTGGCTGAAGTCTCACTGGCTAAGATTAACCCGGAAGCGAACCACGAACATGTCTGTCTGCTGGGCTGTGGGGTGACCACTGGCATAGGCGCGGTACATAACACGGCTAAAGTACAGGCCGGGGATTCTGTGGCTATCTTTGGTCTGGGCGGTATCGGCCTGGCTGCAGTGCAGGGTGCTCGTCAGGCAAAAGCCGGGCGTATTATTGCTATTGATACTAATCCGGACAAATTCGAACTGGCAAAACAGTTCGGTGCCACCGACTTTATCAACCCGAATGACTATGATAAGCCTGTGCAGCAGGTCATTATTGAGATGACCAAATGGGGCGTCGATCATACCTTTGAATGTATCGGCAATGTCAATGTCATGCGGGCTGCCCTCGAGAGTGCTCACCGTGGCTGGGGACAGTCTGTCATTATCGGGGTAGCCGGTGCCGGTCAGGAAATTTCCACCCGTCCGTTCCAGCTGGTCACCGGACGTGTATGGAAAGGTTCCGCATTCGGTGGTGTCAAAGGCCGTTCCCAGTTACCGGGGATGGTAGAAGACTCAATGAAAGGTGACATTGAGCTGGCACCTTTCGTTACCCATACCATGACGCTGGATAAAATTAACCAGGCATTTGATCTGATGCATGAAGGTAAATCTATCCGTACAGTTATCAATTTCTGATGATGCTCAGCCCTTCCGCCAGGAAGGGCATTTTCCTGCCGGACGGAATCCCCCCGCGACGCACCAGACACAACCTCTCTGTCTCTGCCCTGTAGCCAGCCTCCGCGCTTAAGCCCCCCGCAGGTCCTGATACTACCCGAACAGTTCTTTTATGGTGCATCGCCCCTGTGAATGAACCAATTAGCAGCAAACAGATCAATGATGAATCTGTTGTTTCATCCGCGCCACAGACAATTTTCTTTCCCTGACCTGACAGTACCACTGAACGGCGATGATGACAGGGAGGCACCCCTGATCAGATACTGGCCATGATCTTTGGTTGTAATCTGGTCGCGGCAATTATCCCGTTGCTCGTCAGCCGTTTTATCCACCGCTTGTCCTGTCTGCTCAGCCCTCTGGTCACCGGCAGCGTGATTGTTCTGATTGGTATCAGTCTGATCAGGGTCAGTATCAGCGACTGGGGAGGCGGGTTGGGTGCTGCCGATTTCGGGGCACTCTCGAATCTTGGTTTAGGTGCTCTGACCCTGGCGGTGATTGTCATCATGAATTGCAGCCGTTCACCGTGGATCAGGCTGTCGGGTATTATTACTGGTATTGCGGCTGGCAGTGTGGCCGCCTGGCTGACCGGTTCTTTCCATCCGCATTTTGCCCCCGGAGGTCCCTTACTGACATTACCGGTGCCTTTCCGGTTCGGGCTGGACTTTACCATGAGCTTATTTATTCATGTCGCCCTGGTGTCGTTTATTTCGATTATTGAAGCGGCAGGAGACCTGACCGCTAACTGTGTGTTGTCACAACAGCCACTGACTGGTCCTGAGTTTGAACAACGGATGAAAGGCGGCATTCTGGGAGATGGCATTAGCTGCCTGCTGGCAGCCATATTCAGTACCTTCCCCCGCACCACCTTTGCACAGAATAACGGCGTCATACAGATGACCCGGGTCGCAAGCCGTTATGCCGGCTTCCGGATTGGCGGAATATTTATCGTGCCGGGTCTGTTCCCGGAGTTCAGTCACCTGCTGGAACAGCTGCCCGGGCCGGTACTGGGCGGCGCTACACTGGTGATGTTTGGTCATGTTATCGCTGCCGGTATCCGGGTCATGAACCGCGAACCGATTGACAGCCGCGGTATGCTGATTATTGCCATTGCTTTCGGGGTCGGCCTGGGCATTGAAGCGCAGCCGGATATTATTAAGCAGCTATCGGCATTTGCCCGGACACTGATGCAGAATGCCGTGACCAGCGGCGGTTTACTGGCGATTATACTGAACATCATTCTGCCCAAACCGGCAAACAGAATGGAGGTAAACACTCACTTACTTAACAGCGATAATACCCGGTCTCATGGAGAAAACATCGCTGACAGGCCCTGATGTCAGGGCATCATCAGAAACGTCAGTAAGTAAAGACTTACCCTCGATAATTGTCAGGCAATAGCCGTTCTCAGAGGCTGGCTTCAGGTGTTTCCCTTGCGGGATATCTCTAAGCGTCATGGTCGCAGAAAAGCCGGGAAAAGGTCCCCGGCATCCACCCCGCACGTTCTTTACGGTCAGCCCGCGGCCTGACCTCTGCTCATAAATACGCAAAGTAAATGCAAAATAAAGATAATAAAAACCATCATTATCATTAACAAACAAGCTGAAAAAATATTACACTGCGGGCATAACTTACCGGTGTCTTATGGAATTGCTATTTGTCATTTCTGATACGGCTGTCACACACTAAGCTTCCTGCTGTTGTTGCTATTCTGGCAATACTGATGCTGTTTATTGCTCCGGATATCTCCCGTAACCTGCATTCGCCCTTGTCTGATACTCAGACGGCCCGGCAGTCTGTTGCTACTGCAAACAGTATGTCCGCAGAGATGACAGTAACTGCTCTGTCAGCGGCCGAAAAGACTGCGGCAATTCACCCTGTACCGGCCGCGCCGCCCATGACAATGCCGGGTGAGGATGTCTGCGGTTACTGTGTGCTGCTGCACATGCCAATACTACTGATAATGATGATTATTCTGTGCAATCTCAGTCTGAGATTATGCAGGGAAAAGCCATGTATACAGCGTTTGATTCTGCCAGCCGCGCAGTTCGCCGGAGATCAGCAACCACGGGCTCCCCCGGCCAGTGAATATTGGCAGATCTGCTGAGATTTTTTGGCGATGCAGATTATCAGTATCAGCCGGTGTTATCAGGACCCGCTGCTCAGATATGCGGGAACGCCTTTTTAATCATCACCGGTATAAATAACCTTAATCAGGGCCGGTATATCGTCTTTAGCGGCCCCGGCGTTACAGGAATAATCATGTCTTTTATTTCTAAATCTGTGATATTCGCGATGGTATTACCGGGCAGCTTACTGCTCAGCCAGCAGGCACTGGCACACGCGCACCTGACTCTGGCTTCACCGGCCAGCCAGAGCGAAATATCAGTACCTCCGCAGCAGCTAACCCTGCATTTTTCAGAAGATCTGGAACCCGCATTCACCGGTGCCAGCCTGTCCGACGAAAACGGCAGCAAGGTCACTACCGGGAAGGGAACCGTAAAAGCATCAGCGAAAAATGTTCTGGTTGTACCGGTCACTCACCCGTTAAGTCACGGCGCATACCAGGTCAACTGGCATGCGTTATCGGTTGACGGTCATAAAACAACCGGCAGTTACCGTTTCCGCGTGAAATAATGCATCACCTGACCGGGACATACTCCCCGGTCAGGTCTCCGCTATTCTGAACCGTAACGGGCGGCAACAGAGATGCGGAGACAAGATTTCCGGCAGCAAAAACAACCCGTCAGTGACAGGAAAATAACCGTTTTTCTATAAGAGAAATAAATTATCGTTTACGCTTAAAATTCACCTCAAATGCATAAGCTATTTTTTGCAGATTTCGCTGATTAATTAATGACAGATGCGTGAACCTGACCGACATACGTTGCTGATACCCCGGATGGCCGGCTAATTCTTCTTCCAGCGGATTAATCGCAATAATTTCGATGCTGGTATTAAAGTCACCATATTCGCCGAGCGATAACCGGGCTTTTTTAAATACTGCACCGACAGTGACCGTTTCAGGTAATATCTTCGGAATATAAACCCCCACTCCGCCGGCAGAAAAATCATAAATAAAAAAAGGCTGTGGTACGATCAGGCCAGAGGCGGGTAAAGTCAGGGTGAAATGTTTCCATAATGGCAGTGGTACCCGCAAATTAACTCTGCGCTGGTAGTAGTAAAAATTATCAGGGATAGTCCCGGTAATTAATCCGTCTGCAGCCATGTCCGGTGAAGTTTCAGGGTGAATAGTAACTATTATTTTTGCTTCACTGCCTTCGGCAATCAAATCGAGCTGACCGGGAAGGGACACCGTTTCCTGCAAAGCTTGCAGAAAAATACGCCCCGTTTCAAGGCGCACGACTTCAAAACCGATCCCCTGCCCGCTGCTAAGTTGCAGGTGTTCTTTTTCCCTGAATAAAGTTCTGAGAATAGCCATCAGCTCAAAACGATCATTTTTAATCATCCGGTAATCCGCATCAGAACACACCATAGCTGCTAATTTTCCCTGCATAATAAGGCGATAAGGATAACATAACCGCCTTTACATTCGCTGCGGTAAGCATACTCAGGGCAACAGCGGGTTATGCCGTGACATGACCATCCGCGATCAGCGGGTCCGGTAACGGCCCCTGTTTCCCCGTTACCGGCCGGAACATCCGGCGATAAGCACCGGTTTTTTATGCTGTCGTTAACTTATAAGATCATATTATTTTTAATAAAATGCGTCATGAACCATATAAAATGCATAAAAAATCAAAGTAAACAGTTGAGAGTTTTACGGAAAACTGGCATTTTTTTACAAACCTTACAAAGGGTCTGCCGGATTTTCCCCGTGAAAGCCCGTAACAACATATCACAACATCATCTATAACAAGGGGAAAGCGTTGAACGCTTCAGTTAAAACTCTCTCAGAAAAAAGCGCCGGTTCCGGTGTGCTTTTTTTCATTCAAATGTTTTCGACCCTCGGCTTTGCCGTGCTGTACTCCACTCTGGTCCTGTACGCCACCAAAAAGCTCGGATTCAGTGAAGATTCAGCTAACGCCATTATGGGCGTTTTCGGCGCATTTAACTATGGCCTGCACCTGTTTGGCGGCTATCTTGGCGGACGTTACCTGAGTAACCGTAACCTGTTTGTGCTGGGGATGGTGCTGCAGATTATCGGCTGTTACCTGATAGCGACCGCCGGAGTCAGCGGACTATACTGGGGACTGGCGATGTTCCTGACCGGCAGTGGCCTGAACGTGACCTGCCTGAATATGATGCTGACACAACGTTTCGCACCAAATGACCATCGCCGTGAAAGTGCCTTCCTGTGGAACTATGCAGGGATGAACCTCGGCTTTTTCCTCGGATTTACTGTCGCAGGATATTACCAGTTAGATGCTGACTACCGGACACTGTTCCTGTTTGCCACTTTAGGTAATATTCTTGCCATCCTGCTGACGCTGATCTATTGGAAACAGTTAAAAGATAAAGATACGCCATTAACTACTGTCAGCCCGGCGGTATTCCGTAAGCGGTTACTCGCCGGTATAGCTATCCTGATCATCTTATTGCCGGTGATCCGTATAATGCTGGGCCATGCCGGTATCAGCAGCTATTTTGTTATTGCGGTCGGGATTCTGGTATTTATCCTGCTGTGTCTGATGGCTGCGAAACATCCGGTGGCTGCTGAGCGTTCACGGATGGGGGCTTACCTGATCCTGATGCTGGGTTCACTGGTATTCTGGTCTCTGTACCAGCTGGCACCTATGGGCCTGATGCTGTTTTCAGAAAATAATATCAATCTGAATGTCTACGGCTGGCAGGTTGCTCCCCAGTGGATTCAGGATATTAATACCATTGTTATTGTTATCGGTGGCCCGCTAATGGCGGCCTTCTTTAACCGGTTACGCGCCAAAGGCTTCCGTATTGATATCCCCTTACAGTTTGCTTCTTCCTTAGTATTTATCGGACTGGGGATGCTGGTCTTACCTGTGGGTATCGACCTGGCGGGTAACGATGGGTTAATGGCCTTTAAATGGATTGTAATCAGCTACATTCTGCAGAGTATCGGTGAGTTACTGATTTCGCCGATTGGTTACGCCATGATCGGAAAACTGGCACCTAAACAACATCAGGGCCTGATGATGGGAAGCTGGATGATGGTGACCGGCGTTGCTTCGGTACTGGCCGGATACTTCTCCGGTATGATGCCACAGAACAGCGGCTCGACCCCGGTCGCAACCAATCCCGGATACAGCCATATCTTTAATATGCTGGGCTGGGGCTCGGTGATTGCCGCCGCCATCATCGCACTGCTTATTCCGTTACTTCGTCGTCTGATCACTCCTCTGGTCAGCGCAAAACAGTAATCTGCTACCCGCCTGGCACCTGTAATTGTGCCGGGCGGGTATACTTTCCCCTGTTCAGTCCGTGCTTTTCTGAAGCCAGATCAGATTCAGTAACCCCGCCGCCAGCATAACGACTGCCGTTGCAGGAAACACGGCCGCAGTCCCCCATTGTCCGGCGACCAGACCGCCAAATAACGGTCCGCTGACCTGACCGACATATTGTGCTGAAGTGGAATATCCCAGCAAACGCCCTGTATTACTGGCCTCGCTGTGATGGCGGATAATGGCCGTAATACAGGGCAGCATGCCTCCCAGCGCCAGCCCCATACCAAACCGTAATACCACCAGTTGCCAGACCTGGTTCACAAATGCCTGCGGAATCAGTAATATTCCGCATATCAGTAACCCTGTCGATAAGACCCGCCAGTGCCCTATTCTGTCAGCCAGTGCCCCGATACGCGGAGCCGCCAGAATACTGCCGGCGGCGGTGGCCGCCATCACGATTCCGGCCAGCAAAGTGGCCTGTGTCAGTGTCGCCGTTAACGTCGCAATATATAACGTAATAATTGGTTCCACAGACATACTGGCAAAGACCAGTAACATTCCCGTGACCCACATCATTTTTACCGGAAAAGCAATCGCCGCTGTGGTTTCCCGCGTCCCTGACCTGACCTGTTTAACCGGCCGTGGATGTTCTTTAAGTAATAATAATGTCGCCAGAAACGTGAGAAAAATAATTGCTCCGGTCAGCAGGAACGTCTGCCGGATGCCGATCAGCCCGGGCAGGATCCCGCCCACCAGCGGCCCTGCAATATTACCCGCCATAATGCCGGAGGAGAGGATCCCCACCGCCCAGCCGGTTTTCTGTTTCGGGGTTTGAGAAGCCACCACAATCATCGACCCGGAAGCATAACCCCCGAGTAATCCGGCCAGTAACCTCAGGGCTACCAGCTGCCAGGGCGCTGTAGCCATTCCCATCAGCGACATGGCAATCGCCATCCCTGCACTGGCACGGATCAGCATCAGCTTACGGCCGTATTTATCAGCCAGCCGTCCCCATAACGGAGCCGTTAACGCTGCTGTCAGAAAAGTTGCTCCATAGGCGACAGCCGACCAGTGCGCGATGCTGTCATTGCTGTCCACTCCCAGAGAACGGAGGTACAGCGGCAGGAATGGTAGGAGTAAGGTCATGGCAACCAGGGTAGTGAATGACCCGAAGGTGCATACCCAGAGATTACGCCGCCAATAAATATCTGGTTCCGCCGTACTGCCAGAAGAGCCTGTCATCGAAAGTAACCTGTGTATTGTTAAGGAATTACCTACAATAACCTTCAATGTCTGTCAGAAATATCTCCGGCCGGATATTTACCGGCAGCCCGCCGATTATTACCACAGCGTAATAATCATTGATGACTCAGTTTCTCTGCCAGCATATCGCAGAGCAGACTGACCGCTGATAAGCTTTCTGCCGGCTGTTTAAGTAATAAGTAACTGTGGTAGCTGGGTAACTGCCAGCCGGGTAATACCGGCTGCAAACTACCGTCCGCCAGCGCCTGATGCACCATATACGACGGCAGGCAGGCAATTCCTGCCCCGGCGCAGGCCGCCGTGAGCAAAGCCATACTGTTATTGGCACGCAACCGGCTGACCGCATTAATTTCAACCCGTTTTTTATCTTTGCGAAAACAGAGCGCGGCCTGATGTGCCTGGCCATGGAACGTCAGTAACTGATGACGGTTAATGTCCCGTGGCCGGATAACCGGTGCATGTCCGGTCAGATACTGCGGGGCCGCATACAGGCCCCAGTGAATGGCAGATAAAGGTCTGACCCGCGAATAGTCCGGCGGACGCTGACGGACAACAATCGCCACATCAATATCATCCTGCGCCATGTCAGGTTCGCGATCACTCAGGTCCAGATCGATCCTGACATGAATATGCTGCTGCATAAAGGTCTGGAGCAGCGGCACAATACACTGACATCCATAAGTGACCGGTGTCATCAGCCTGACCTGTCCCGTGGGCTGACGGTGCATTTGCCGGATAAAATCATCAGCCTGTTCAAGCTGTTCGCTGATGCGCTGGCAGTAACGGTAATATAACCGGCCACACTCAGTGACCGTCACTTTACGGGTAGTACGCTGCAACAGCTTTATCGCCAGCCGTTTTTCCAGTGCAGCAATTTCTCTGCTGACACTGGCCGTCGAAATGCCCAGAATTTTTGCCGCATGACTGAAGCTCTGCTGTTCAGCCACCCTGCAAAAAATGTACATCGCGGTGATATTTTCACCCTGTTGCATCGGGGTTCCTTTGTCAGTCAGCCGGTGCGGAATCAGCCCCGCATCCGGCCAGAAACAGCGGTTCGCAGTTCACTGGGAAATTCAGTGAATTAGCTATAAAACAGGCCTCGTGTGCCTTATGGTGTAAGTCAGCAGCCAGTGACTGTTGCTGCAGATTACGCAAGGTAATTTCCGGCCGCAGGGTGATCTGCGTGAAATGCCCGCGGTCCCCTTCCACCATCGTACCTTCCGGGTTGTCCTGATATCCGTCAACTACCACTCCCGCATCCGCGCACAAATGCAGATACCATAATTTGTGGCAGGCAGATACTGAGGCTAACAGGAGTTGTTCCGGATTCCAGCATGATTTGTCACCTCTGAATGCAGGGTCAGCACTCAGGGCTATCGTATCTCTGCCAGCAGCATGCAGTTCTGCAGAACGATCATACGCCTTATAGGAGGCGGTCCCTTCCCCGCGGTTTCCTGTCCAGAGCAGGGTAACCTGGTAGTGGTGCTGTTTTATAGCCATCAGATATCCTCAGGGGGTGATGTCATCCGGAGCGAGGTTCGCCCCCGGATGATTATAAGATTGCATAAGATGAATCATAATATTTACTTATGTTTTGATCGTAATAACCGCAGTCTGAAACGTGCGCGGTGAGGTAACCCGCAAGGATTTTCCTGCTGGCTGCAGGGTGCTGTCTATGACATTTTTCTGGCCCGCAACCGGTTACTTTTTACTAACTGCCACAGAGTTTACCTTTCTTAGGCAGTAAAAAGTTCAGTTTATATCGTAAATTAATGTGATCTGTATCACATTAATGATGATTAAAACTGCAACATATTTTGTCAATTGTGAATTACATCGAATTACTCGGGTATGATATCCGGCATGATCCAGCCTGGTGAGGTTTCGATGATATCGAACCTGTTTTTCCGGTTTGATTTCTTTTTCTGTACCTCTGCTGACTGTGATAACAGGGGTACTCTTTAGGCAAATTGCGGGTGTTTAATATAAAATGAAATATAAATTAATGATGGCAGCAACTTTGCTGGCGGGTTCAGCAATCAGTCCTTCTTATGCGGCAGATACATCACCTCAGTACCTGTCGGACTGGTGGCACCAGAGTGTCAATGTCGTGGGCAGTTACCATACCCGGTTCGGACCCCAGCTAAATAACGATTTATATCTGGAGTATGAAGCTTTTGCTCACAAAGACTGGTTCGATTTCTACGGTTATGTAGATGTGCCTAAATTCTTCGGCACCGGTAACGGTAACGACTCAGGGATTTGGGACAAAGGCAAAGGTTCTCCGCTGTTTATGGAAATCGAACCACGCTTTTCTATTGATAAGCTGACCGGTACCAGCCTGGCCTTTGGCCCGTTCAAAGAATGGTACTTTGCTAACAACTATATCTATGACATGGGCCCGAACAATGCTAACCGTCAGAACACCTGGTATATGGGTCTGGGTACAGATATAGATACCGGCACCAAACTGGGATTATCACTGAACGTTTATGCTAAATATCAGTGGGAAAACTACGGCGCGGCAAACCAAAACAGCTGGGACGGCTATCGTTTCAAAATTAAATACTTCCTGCCTCTGACGACCCTATGGGGCGGTAACCTGAGTTATATCGGTTTTACAAATATTGACTGGGATTCAGATCTTGGTGAAAAATCCGGTCCGGTCCGTACCAGTAATTCTATCGCTTCCAGCCATGTTCTCTCCCTGAGTTATGACCACTGGCATTATTCACTGGTTGCCCGTTATTTCCATAATGGCGGACAGTGGGCCGATGGTTCAGAACTTAATTTTGGTAAAGGCAACTTCACTACCAAAAATACTGGCTGGGGTTATTACGCGGTCATTGGTTATAATTTCTGATAATTATCCGTTAACTCGTATCGTCCTTTGCTGACGATATCCCCCGGCCGGCACCCCCTGTCCGGCCGGGGAAAGAAACGCTCCAATCGCCCCGCAGAATTAATATTATTTAACCTCGTTTTTTTTGTTTTCTTCGCTTATTCTGCTATTTGTTCACTGCTGATCACTCCCTCTATTCAATACTAATAATCTGTTCAGCAGCATCGCAAATACAGCTATCCCGAGGTTAATTTCATTATGTCATCCGTCTGTACTGCAGCAGAGACCTGCTCTGTTGTTCAGCAAAATAATAAATACACTATTGCCGCCCGAATTGATGCATTACCTTCCGGTAAAAGTCTGTGGGTTTTTATTTCTTTACTCGCTCTGGGTGGTTTTTTCGAACTCTATGATTTATTCGAAACGGGATATATTAGTTCAGGTTTACTCGCTGAGAAAATATTTCATCCGGGGAATGCCGGTATTTTCGGAATATCTGATCAGGCCGCATTTGCTTCCGTCACTTTCCTTGGCTTATTTATCGGTGCCAGCTTACTGGCGAAATATGCAGATAAATTTGGCCGCCGTATGACCTTCATCTTCGCCCTCGGCTGGTACGGTATTTTCTCGTTAATGATGGCGTTTCAGAATACCGCCGAAGGGATTATTTTATGCCGTCTGCTGGTCGGTATCGGGCTGGGGGTCGAGCTGGTCACTATCGACACCTATCTGGCAGAGTGGATGCCGGCACATTTACGCAGCAGGGCATTTGCCTTTTCTTTTTTTATTCAGTTTCTGTCAGTACCTGTCGTTGCCCTGATGTCCTGGTGGCTGATCCCGAAGAGCTGGTTACATCTGGAAGGCTGGCGCTGGGTCGTAATTGCCGGGGCGGTATGTTCACTGGTGATCTGGCGTATTCGCCGTAACCTGCCCGAATCGGCCCGCTGGCTGGAACAACAGGGACGTTATCAGGAAGCCCACCGGGTACTGAGTGCAATGGAAAAGCGCTGCGGTATCACACCACCACCGTGGGAAATATTACCCGCGGCAGTTCAGAACTCGCCCCGTGTACAGGGAAGCTTCCGCGAAATATGGGCCCGCCAATGGCGTAAACGAACCCTGATGCTGGTGGTGATGAATTTTTTCCAGGCGATTGGTTTCTTTGGTTTTGGTAACTGGCTGCCGGCACTACTGTCGGGTAAAGGCACCAGCCTGACCCACAGCCTGCTGTATGCTTTTTTTATCACCCTCGCTTATCCGCTCGGTTCACTGATTTGCAGCCGTTATGCCGATAAGTTTGAAAATAAATGGCAGATCGTTATGGCATCGTTAATGACTGTCATCTTCGGTACTCTGTTTGCGCTGGCGGACAGTCCGTTGCTGATGATTATCTGTGGTTTTCTGGTGACATATTCCAATGCCTGGCTGACCTTCAGCTATCATGCTTATCAGACCGAGATATTTCCGACTCATATCCGTGCCAGGGCCGTCGGTTTCTGTTATTCATTCAGCCGCCTGTCGACAGTCTTTAGCAGTATTATGATCGGCGTGATACTGCAATACGCCGGCAGTCAGGGGGTGATTGCCTTTATCGTGTTCAGTATGCTGATGGTAATGTTATCGGTGGGTATTTTTGGCCCCGCCACCCGCGGACGCGACCTGGAAAATATCTGATATATAACAGACCCTCCCCGCGATCTCTGCGGGGGAAGGTCTGTCAGTGATCATACGGTTACGGCTGTTTTGATAATCCTTCAACCGTCGCCGCACCTTGTTTGGTACTGACCGTCGCCGATTTCCGCATATCTGCGACCTGATCCGCTGAAACTGTCGACGAGGCAGTGTTACCCCAGCTGTTACGAATAAAGTTCACCACATCAGCCACCTGCTGGTCGTTAAGTCTCCAGCCAAAAGCCGGCATGGTGACCGCAGAAGGTGCGCCATTGACCCCGGGTAAGGTATCCCCTGTCAGCACAATATGGATCAGCGATGCCGGATCCTGCGCTAATACTACCGGATTACCTTTCAGTGCCGGGAAGAAACGGGTGTAACCTGTGCCATCGGTTTTATGACAGGCAGCACAGCTGTCCACATACTGTGCAGCACCGGTCTGATGATCGTCACCTTTCCACAGTGCCTGAGCTGTCTGATCATTCGCTGTAAACCCTGGCTGGCTGGCATCCCGCGGACTGAGAGATTTCAGGTAACTGGCAATGGCATTGATATCATCGGCGCTCAGATATTGCAGACTGTGCTGTACCACATCCGTCATTCCGCCGAAAACAGCCGTATGATCGTTACGGCCGTAACGCAGGAACTGGGCGATATCTGACGTACTCCAGCGTCCCAGACCATCACGATCATCCCCCCGCAGACTGGTGGCCGTCCAGCCATCAATCGGCGCATTGCTGCCGGACAGATAATCGGTGCCCTGACGATTATTCAGGGCTTTTTCCTGCATAGTGATACTGCGCGGTGTGTGGCAGGCACCACAGTGTCCGAGGCCTTCGACCAGATAACGGCCACGGGCCTGTACCGGATCTTCTCCGGCGGCCGCTAGCGCCGGAGCCACCTCAGGGGCAAACATTTTCCGCCACACCGCCAGCGGCCAGCGCATAGAGAGCGGCCACGGAATGCCGGTCGCGTGATTGCTCTGACTTACCGGTGCCACCCCATGCATAAAGTAGGCATACAGGGCATGCATATCGTCATCACTGACCACCGCATACGACGGATATGGCATTGCCGGATAAAGAGTGTCGCCGTTTTTAGCAATCCCGTGGCGCACCGCTTTCTGGAAATCATCGTAGCTGTAGTCACCGATACCGCTGGTCTTGTCCGGGGTAATATTGGTCGAATAAATCGTGCCAATTGGCGTTGCCATTGGCAGGCCACCGGCAAAGGGTTTTCCTCCTTCGCTGGTATGACAGGCCACACAGTCTCCTGCACGGGCCAGATACTCACCACGCTTTACTAAATCCTGCCCGCTGTTATCGGCAGCCACCGCAGAAAAAGCCATTGCACTGAGCAACAGCGTTACTATTCTTTTTTTCATTGTCTGTGCCTCTTATGCCTGTACCAACGGACCCGGGTTTTTCAGGTAAACCTCACGAATGGTTTTTGCTGACCAGTAGGTCAGTGCAGCCACCATCCCGGTCGGGTTATAACCCAGTCCCTGCGGGAAGGCTGAGGCTCCCGGTACAAACACATTTGGCACATCCCAGCTCTGCAGATAGCGGTTAATCGCGCTGGTGTTTGGATCTTCCCCCATAATCGCCCCGCCGTTCATATGGGTGGTCTGATATACGGTGGTATCAAAATGAGTGTCTGCCGTCTTAGCGCCGCCGATAATCATTTTCGGGTTCATTGCTTTGGCAATGTTATGCATTTTCGACACCATAAACTGCGACATTTTGATGTCGTTTTCCTGCCAGTCAAAAGTCATCCGCAGTAACGGCTGACCGTGGGCATCTTTATAGTTAGGATCAAGGTCAAGATAGTTATTGCGATAAGACTGATGCGCACCATGAGCATCCATCGATACATGGTGTGTATAAGTATCAGCCACCGCCGCTTTCCATTCACTGCCCCACGCCGGGGTTCCTGGTGGTGTCGGCAGCCCGGAGATCGGTTTCACACCGGCCTGGTTAACCCAGAGAGGTGAGCCACCGACAAAACCGAGCGGACCATGGTCAAAGTTATCGGCATTAAAATCATCGACCCCGACTCCTGCACCGCCGGCACCGATAAACGGGTTAGTGGTGATATTTTTGTCAAACAGCGCTTTCAGGGTAGAGATATTCTGGTAGGCAAAGTTACGGCCGACAACACCTTCATTAGTTATCGGGTTATAAGGCTTACCAATGCCCGACAGCAGCATCAGATGGACATTGTGGAACTGGAAGGCTGACAGGATCACCAGATCGGCTGGCTGGATCTGCTCGCGACCGCTGGCATCCACATAAGTGACACCGGTCGCCCGTTTTTTATCGTCCGTCAGATTCACCCGTAACACATAAGAGTCATTACGCAGCTCGAATTTTGGCTCCTGACGCAGGGCTGGCAGAATATTGACGTTCGGCGAGGCCTTTGAATACATATAGCAGGCATAACCACTGCAATAGCCGCAGAAGTTACAAGGCCCCATCTGTGCACCATAGGTGTTAGTGTAAGGACCGGACGTATTCGCCGAAGGCATATCATAAGGATGATAGCCGACCGATTCCGCCGCCTCAGCAAACAACTGTGCTGAATAGGTCCGTTTCTGGGCCTTTAACGGGAAATCATCAGAACGGTCCGGGGCAAACGGGTTACCGCCTTTCCCTTTACCCACCAGTTTTCCTTTGACTGTCCAGGCGGTACCGGAAGTGCCAAACACTTTTTCTGCCTGATCAAAGAAAGGTTCCAGCTCATCATAACTGACACCAAAATCCTGGATCGTCATCCCCTGTGGAATAAAGTTTTTACCGTAACGTTCTTCATAGTGGCTGCGCAGCCGCAACTCAGCCGGATCAACACGAAAATGAACGCCTGACCAGTGCAGTCCCGCGCCTCCGGTACCGGTTCCAGGAAGGAACGCATTTAACTGGCGATACGGAACAGCCGTCTGCGAAGGATTGTGGCGGACGGTCACGGTGCTTTTAGACAGATCCTGGAACAGCTTTTTACGCACATTATAGGTCAGTTCATCAATAGACTGAGGATATGCGCCATCAGGATACGTATCACGCTGTGGTCCGCGTTCCAGTGCCACCACATGCAGACCGGCTTCGGTCAGCTCTTTGGCCATAATCGCCCCGGCCCAGCCAAAACCGACAATCACTGCATCTGCTTTTTTCATTTCATTGGCCATGATTATGCCCTTTCTCCGCGAATTGATACCGGTGGGAACGGATAATGTTCACCACGTTCTACCCAGTCCATAAAATCAGCTCTGGCACCGGGGAAACCTATCAGCGTCCAGCCAGCCATTCCCTGGTTGCCACCGTGGATCGGATCACTGAAGAACCCTTCGCGGGTATTTTGTAACAGATAGGAAAAAAACAGCTTACTTGGCAGTTGTGTGAACTGAGCCTGACCGGTTTCAAACGCTTTCAGGGCCGCGATCTGCTGGTCAGCATTCAGGTCAGCGAATACTTTCTGGTACTGTTTTTTACTGTACTCATCTGCTTCTGCCAGACCGAGGCGATAAATTTGTCGCGGCACCAGCGGCAACTGGTATCCCAGTTCTTTCGGGGTATCCGGCGCAAAAGGTCCCTGCATATACCAGTTTGACCCGGTCGCATAAGGCGTATTCATCTGCCGGTCAATATACTCAGGGACACCGGTTTCCAGTGCACCCGGGCCGCGGTCATCGGCGGGAATTAACCGGGCAACCGCCGCAGTAATAAACGCATACTCTTCTGCGGTAAACCAGGATGGCTGATATTCGCGGGCCTGCTGAGGACCATTATCAGGGCGATCGGCAGCCATGGCTGCCGGACTAAATGCAAGTGAACCTATGGCGGTGCTACCAACAGCCATTGCAGGAGCTAAAGTGATCGTTTTTAGTAAAAAATCCCTGCGCGACTGTCCGTTCTTATGTTCTGACATGACATTGCCTCAGTACCGCATATAATGCGGCATGAAATGTTAAATTTTATATTGATGTTTATTTTGTCACCAGCAAAAGTAACAAAACGGTGTTACCGGTAACAATGTGCTTTATTGTATACCTGTTATTAATAAGGTTCAGCAGAAAAAAACATCAATCTCTATTTTTATTAACATTTTCTTGTACTGCGGAAGGTGATAACCCCGCTACACGGGGCTTGTCACTGCCAGAAACATCCTTCAACAGACAGTTAACAGGCTTTAACGCTATAACAGGATGTGACTATTTAATGGAGTTGCTATGTTTAAATGTTTTTTCCCTCGCCCCGGGCTATTCTTCAGCAGCGCGGCTATCTGGAGTCTGGTGGCTATTCTGATCTGGTTTCTTGCCGGCGAAGGCGCATTAGAGGGGATACCTGCCCTGGCAAAAGCGGCCAGCAGCCCGTTACCTGCCACCGTATTCCGCTTTATCCATCTGTCACAGTTGTGGTTTTATTTATACTTCTGGATTGCCACTGCCTTATTCGCTTTGTGCTGGCGGATTATCGATAACCATCCATGGCAACTCTGGTCGGTCTGGGGCTCGGCATTGATCATTTTTTCCACCTGGTTTGGTGTACAGGTCGGGGTCGCGATTAACGCCTGGTATGGTCCGTTTGGGGATTTAATCCAGAAAGCACTGACCAAAGCCGGCTCGGTACCGATCACCGTCTTCTATTCTGAAGTGATCGCTTTCCTTGGCATAGCGCTGGTCGCGGTGGTTATCGGGGTCATGAACTCCTTTTTTGTCAGTCACTGGGTATTCCGCTGGCGTACCGCGATGAATAACTACTATATGGCCAACTGGCAGCAGTTACGCCAGGTGGAAGGGGCGGCCCAGCGTGTGCAGGAAGATACGATGCGGTTTGCCGGCACTCTCGAAAGCTGGGGGGTGAGCTTTATTCAGGCGATTATGACCCTGATTGCTTTTCTGCCGGTATTAGTCAGTTTATCCCACCATGTGAAAGACGTGCCCTTCCTCGGCAATATTCCTTATGCTCTGGTGATTATTGCTTTACTGTGGTCCCTGTTTGGTACCGGCCTGCTGGCCATGGTCGGGATTAAATTACCCGGACTGGAATTTCGTAATCAACGAGTAGAAGCCGCTTACCGTAAAGAGCTGGTATATGGTGAAGATAACGCCGAACGCGCCCTGCCGCCGACGGTACAGGACCTGTTCAGCCGGGTAAGATATAACTACTTCCGCCTGTACTTCCATTATCTGTACTTTAATATCACCCGTATCCTGTATTTACAGGTCGATAATGTGTTTGGTTTGTTTGTATTATTCCCGTCTATCGTTGCCGGTACCATTACCCTGGGGATCATGAACCAGGTCTCTAACGTGTTTGATCAGGTGAGATCATCTTTCCAGTATCTGATTACCTCCTGGTCAACACTGGTTGAACTGATGTCAATTTATAAACGTCTGCGCAGCTTTGAGCAGATCCTGCAGGATAAGCCACACGACGAAATGATGCATGACGCAGCAGAGTAAACCGGCTTACATCGCGTGTCGTCCAAAGTGACACGCGATATCCTGCAGTTTGTGGTTCATTCAGATAACAGAGGTAAAAAAGGTCGCTATTCCGGGAGATAGTCCGGCGCAGTCATGCTGTACTGTGACAAAGCAGGTTGATTCTGATCGGCTGCCGTGACACAGCCATCAATGAGCTTCCGCAGAACCCAATTGTTTTACTATGGAACGTCAATATGAAAAGCACCGGATTATCCTGTCTGCTGGCACTGCTGACCGGCATCGCCTCAATGCACAGTATGGCAGCAGATACCGCGACCATTAAACAGCTTGCGGTCACAGACATTCATCCTACCCAGCCAGCGGTTGGCTATGATGAAATTCGCTATAAAGTCGCCCTTTTCCGGGCCAGCCCTCGCCAGTTATTTGATAGTTTCTGCGAAAACAACGGCGCGGGAAAAGTCAGTCACTTTACCCGTCAGTCGGTGATCACTAACCCCGGCAGTTTCAGTTGCCAGTCGCCGTACGGTACTTATCCCAATGCCATTAAAAGTGCGGTCATCGGGCCTGACCACCAGCTATACCTGACCGATGGTCATCATACGGTCAGTGTATTCCGTGAAATTGCCGGCAATCAGCCATTTAATTTCAGCGTCCGAATCACTAATGACCTGAGTTCACTGCCCGATATGGCAGCATTCTGGCGCTGGATGCAGCAGCATAATCTTAGCTGGTTAAAAGATCCGGCAGGTAATGCCGTTGCCCCGGCAGACCTGCCTGCTCAGGTTGGTATGAAATTTATGGCCAATGATGATTATCGTTCAGTGGTCTATTTCCTGCGTTCGGTGTCCTATAAGAAGCCGGAAAACGCACCGCCGTTCCTTGAATTCTATTTAGGTGACTGGCTGCGTCATAACCAGCCGTTTAACGACGGAGCACTGACCCGTAAGAGTGGTTATGCAGGTTACCTGGCGAAAGCTGCGCAGGCGATGACTCAGGCGGATGGCAGTACTCATACCACCGCAGAACCATCGTCACCGACCCTCGCTCAGTTGGGTAAACTGGATACGGTTAACCAGAAAAAACTGCAAAAACTGAGCGCTGCCGGCGGGAAACTTTCAGTGTTATTTGCTGCCCCGGCCAAAAAAGCCTGACTGAGATATCGGAGGGTTATGCCGTTGTTCAACGGCTGACGCAACAGAGAAAGGCCCGCAATAACGGCGGGCCTTTTATCTGATTCGCTTACAGACGGATACTCATGACTTCATCAGCAGAAGTCGCAGGCTTATCACGTGTCGCCGGTTGTTTAACCGAAACAAACAGGGTATTGCCATCGGCGGACAATGCCAGACTGTTCGGTAATCCGGGCGCTTTTACCGTCTGTTTCACTGAATAATCTTTTGTATCGATAATACTGACAGTTCCCTCTTTACGATGGGTAACATAGAGCTCATCGCGGGCAGGGTTAAACAGTACTGCCAGTGATTCAGGTACCGCGATAGTATGAATAACTTTTCCGGTCGCGGTATCAGCAACCAGCACCCCTGCCTGTTTAAAGTCCGTGATAAACAGCCGGTTCCCTGTTTTATCCAGCGCAATATTCAGTAACGCACTGTCTCCGCTCTCCACCACCCTGACCCGTTTTTCGATACGATTATTGCCAGTGTTAATCATCAACAGCTCACCATCGCTGTTGGTGATATACAGGGTGTGGTTTTTACTGTCCAGTGCCACGCCGGTAGCAATTTTCCCTGTGTTTTTAATCGTATCCAGCAATGTCAGATTTTTTGCATCAACCACCCAGACCACGCTGTCAGCACCGACGCCGGGGATATACAAACGGTCAGTCGCCGCATCAAACACGATTTCACGTACCTGTAACGGTCGCAGAGTCTCAGTGCGTTTACGGCCATCCAGCACCAGATGTTTAAGCTCTGCGCCGCTATTCGCATCGATCAGGGTTACTGCACCTTCACGGCTGTTACCGAGGAATAAACGGTTATTCTGTTGATCCAGGGCGACACCAAACGGTTTATGGGTATTTTTCAGTGTCCGGACACTCTGTAAGCTCTGTGGGTCCAGCCGGTATACCATGCCGCCCTGATCGTCGCGGCCCTGCGCGCTGGCCACAAACAGCGTATTGTCAGGCTGGCTGTAGACCAGTTCATATAACCCTTTATCTACGGGTTTACTCATAACGGATACTTCTGCGGCAAAGCTGTGAGCAGAAAATAACGCGGTAACCAGTACCAATGGACGGAAAAAAGCATGATGATAATTAAACATGTCGATAACGTCTCCAGAGTAATAAGCGGCACATAACCGGGGTATGGCCGGATCAGGCCTGCGTGATCAAAGATAAGGAAATGATTTTCCATTTGATAAGAATAATCATTTACATACTGGATGAATAGTATTTTATGATGACCACGGACCAATAATGCCTGGTTTGTGAGTGACCACTACTTTCTCTGGCTGCTGTTATCGGGCTGACAGCAGCCGGCAGCCGCTCAGAGCTGCGCAGGTAATACGGCTAATAATGCCTGACGGATAAAGCCCTGATGCTCTGCCAGTAATGCACTGGCTTGTGAAGCCTCCAGTCCTGCCAGTAACATAATAATCGCTGTCTTACACTGTCCCTGGCAGGCGTCCAGTGCCTGCTGCGCATCGGCAGCCTGACAGCCCGTTGCCTGCATCACAATATTCACCTGCCGCTGTACCAGTTTATGGTTAGTCGCTTCCACATCGACCATCAGGTTACCGAACACCTTACCACTGCGGATCATTGCCCCGCTGGACAGCATATTCAGTACCATTTTTTGTGCCGTTCCGGCTTTCATCCGCGAAGAGCCGGTAATGACTTCGGGTCCGACCACCGGCGTCAGCGCAATAGTCGCCCTGGCGGCCATTTCGCCATCCGGATTACAACTCAGGGACACCACCGTCGCCCCACATTGCTCCGCGTATTCCATCGCCCCCAGCACATAGGGCGTTCTGCCGCTGGCGGCAATACCCACCAGGATATCCCGCTGAGTAAAGTCGATGGCCTGCAGATCCTGCACACCCTGTGCACGATTATCTTCCGCATTTTCCACCGCCTGCAGGATAGCAGGCTCTCCGCCGGCAATCAGGCCAGCCACCTGACCGCGCGGAGTTCCGAAGGTTGGCGGGCACTCACTTGCATCCAGAATACCCAGCCTGCCAGAGGTACCTGCACCACAATAAATTAACCGGCCGCCACAGGAAAAAGCCGCAGTGATTGCATCCACTGCGCGGGCAATATCCGGCAGGATAGCTTCTACCGCAAGGGCAACTTTTTTATCTTCCTGATTGATTACCGCCAGCATCTGTTCTGTCGTCAGCTGGTCGATAGTTTCACTGGCAGGATTACGGCCTTCCGTAATCAGTTTGTTTAAGTCGGGGGTCATCGGTTACGCATCCTGTGGCAAGTCAGGCTGCATCATAGAACATGCGGCGCAGAGGCGAAAGCAGCGGGTGGCCAATAGGCGGAGAGGCGTGGCGGAAAAAATAACGGGGCCGCTACGGCCCCGTCGATCAACACATCAGTCTTCGAGCAGATGCGCTTTCATTTTTTGCTCATAGGCCAGCGCTTTTTCTGAATCGAACTGTTTTTCCCAGCGGGCAATCACCAGCACGGCTAACGCATTACCTACCACATTCAGTGCAGTACGCGCCATATCCATAATACGGTCGACCCCGGCAATAAACGCCAGTCCTTCAAGAGGAATACCGACACTGCCCAGCGTTGCCAGCAGTACCACAAAGGAGACCCCGGGCACCCCGGCAATCCCTTTTGAAGTGACCATCAGGGTCAGCACCAGGACGATCTCTTCAGTCAGAGACAGGTCGATGCCATACAACTGGGCGATAAAGATGGCAGCAATACTCTGATACAGGGTGGAACCATCAAGGTTAAAGGAATAACCGGTCGGTACCACAAAGCTGGTGATCGAGTTAGGGGCACCATAGGCTTCCATTTTTTCCATAATCCGTGGCAACACGGTTTCAGAGCTGGAGGTGGAATAGGCCAGAATCAGTTCATCTTTCAGGATGCGAATAATCGTCATAATACGCAGACCACAGATCCTGGCCACCGCCCCAAGAATTACCAGCGCAAACAGTAAAATCGCGGCATATACCAGACCGACCAGTTTTGCCAGTGGCACCAGAGAAGCGAAGCCGAAGTTGGCGATGGTCACGGCGATCAGGGCGAAAACCCCCACCGGCGCATAACGCATAATCATATGCGTCACTTTAAACATGGTTTCTGATACTGAGCGGAACAGACCAGTCAGCGGATCACGGTGTTCTGCCGGTAAGGCTGACAATCCCATACCAAACATCACCGAGAAGAAGATGATGGCCAGCATATCGCCGTTAACCAGTGAGGCAAATATATTCTGCGGAATAATGGATAAGATCGTCGATACCAGACTATGAGGGCCACTTTCCACCTGCCGGGTAGTAGCTTCATATTTTGAGATATCCGTCGTGGTCAGGGTCGACATATCAATACCCGAGCCCGGATGGAAAACGTTAGCTAACGTAATTCCAAGGACAATGGCGATAGTGGTAATGACTTCAAAATAAACAATCGTTTTGACGCCAATACGCCCCAGTTTTTTCGCATCACCGACACCGGCAATACCGACGATCAGCGATGATATAACGATCGGTACTACGATCATCTTAATCAGATGAATAAAGATATCACCGGCAGGTTTAAGTACATTAATAATTAACCAGTCCCGGTCATCTGGCTGGTTATGCAGGACAGCACCCACTACCACACCCAGAACCAGAGCAATAAGTATTTGCCAGGCAAGACTAATCTTTATGCCTTTTTTCATTTTTATTTCCTTAGTCGGACTTCCCGCTCTCTTCTCACAGCCAGAGAATTATTTTGGGAAGTGAACAAACACCGGGTTAATACAGTACTAATCTTATAGAAAATTGCTGACAAACCCTGCATAAGAGATAGATAATTAACATTTTTAGACAGGTTATGGCAACCTTATTCCGTAACGAATAAAAAGCACAGTTAACCTGCACCTTGCCTGCCCGCAACAAATTTATGTTATAAGTCACTGTTATAAATAGTGATAACAGGAGACATTCCCCGATATTTTATCGTAACAGCCGACTCAGTTAATCCTGAGTGAGATTCAGGAAGCAAATAACAAACCAAAAGAAATTTTTATAACTACTGCTTTTAACTATCATTTGGTAAGAAATGAGGTAACCCTCCGATAATACGACTTTTCTCTGTCACGTGATCTGCAACACAAAAACAAAATATCCCTTCTTGCAATCATTTAAATAACATTAAAAATACATAATATTAACATTTTGCAGGAGGCCTGATATGAGCCAGATCTATAAACACCCGATCCCCGCGAGCATCGCTGAGCATGCCCTGATCAGTCCGCAACAATACACCACAATGTACCAACATTCTGTGAACAACCCTGATACTTTTTGGGCTGAACAGGGGAAAATTCTGGACTGGATCACTCCTTTTACTAAGGTAAAGAACTCTTCTTTTGCGCCGGGAAATATCCGTATTCGCTGGTATGAGGACGGCACACTGAACCTGGCGGCAAACTGCCTCGATCGCCACCTGGCAACCAGCGCAGATAAAACAGCCATTCTCTGGGAAGGTGATAATCCCGATGAAAGCCGGCATCTGAGCTACCGGGAGTTACATCAGCAAGTCTGCCGCGCCGCGAATATGCTGCGCCAGTTAAATGTTAAAAAAGGCGATGTTGTCGCTATTTATATGCCAATGGTGCCGGAGGCGGCCATTGCCATGCTGGCCTGTGCACGTATCGGGGCGGTACATACGGTCATTTTTGGCGGTTTTTCCCCGGATGCCGTTGCCGGACGGATCATTGATTGCGGTGCGCGGCTGGTGATCACCGCCGATGAAGGAGTACGTGCGGGTCGAACGATCCCCCTGAAAAAAAATGTCGATGATGCACTAAAAAATCCGGCGATCACCACTATCGAAAATGTGGTGGTTTTTCGCCGCACCGGCGGCTTTTCCGGCTGGCAGCAGGGGCGTGATCTGTGGTGGCATGAACTGATGGCTGCCGCCGGTACAGAGCACCTTCCGGTGGCGGTTAATGCCGAAGACCCGCTGTTTATTCTCTATACTTCGGGCTCTACCGGTAAGCCAAAAGGGGTATTGCACACTACCGGCGGATATCTGGTGTATGCCGCCACAACGTTTAAATACGTTTTCGATTATCATCCGCAGGATATTTACTGGTGTACTGCTGATGTGGGCTGGATCACTGGCCACAGCTACCTGTTATATGGCCCGCTGGCCTGCGGTGCCACCACACTGATCTTCGAAGGCGTTCCTGACTGGCCAACGCCGGCCAGAATGTCACAGGTCGTGGATAAACATCAGGTTTCGATTCTCTACACCGCCCCGACGGCAATCCGTGCTCTGATGGCAGAAGGCGAAAAAGCCATCGCCGGTACAGAACGTACCAGCCTGCGAATTCTGGGGTCAGTCGGCGAACCCATCAATCCTGAAGCCTGGGAATGGTATTACCGGCATATGGGTAACGGCCATTGTCCGGTTGTCGATACCTGGTGGCAGACCGAGACCGGGGGCTTTATGATCACCCCGTTACCGGGTGCCACTGAGCTGAAAGCGGGCTCTGCTGCTCGTCCGTTTTTTGGCGTACAGCCGGCGTTAGTCGATAATCACGGGGTGGTGCAACAGGGAGCCGGTGAAGGGAATCTGGTGATCACTGACTCCTGGCCGGGTCAGGCACGGACCCTGTACGGTGATCACCCGCGGTTTGAACAAACCTATTTCTCTGCCTTTAAAAACTGTTATTTCAGTGGTGACGGTGCGCGGCGTGATGAAGACGGTGATTACTGGATCACCGGCCGTGTGGATGACGTTCTTAACGTTTCAGGACACCGCCTGGGGACCGCAGAAATAGAATCAGCACTGGTTTCTCATCCGAAAATAGCAGAAGCGGCAGTGGTGGGAATTCCTCACAGTATCAAGGGACAGGCAATTTATGCCTATGTCACCCTGAATGCAGGCGAAGAACCGACGGCAGAGCTATATCACGACGTCCGCCAGTGGGTACGTAAGGAAATCGGACCTATCGCGACACCGGATATCCTGCACTGGGCAGAAATGCTGCCAAAAACCCGCTCGGGGAAAATTATGCGTCGTATTCTGCGTAAGATTGCGACCGGAGAAACCACCGGACTGGGGGATACTTCAACCCTGGCTGACCCGGGCGTGGTTGAAAAATTACTCGAAGAGCAGCAGACAATAAAAATGCCGTAACCGGCCTGCGTTTATACTGCCAGATAACCCCGCAGACCAGGCTGCGGGGTTGATCACTCAGAAGCTGACAGAAGCGCTGAGGTATGGACCATTATTCAGGACGTTATTTTTATTGCTGTCTTTGTTATTCAGTTCAACATACTGATACCCGGCGCGCAGAGTCAGCAATGAAATCGGAGTAAAGCTGACCCCCCCGGCCGCTTCCTCATAGTGGTTGAGGTGTGCCGAGAAGGATTCAGGAGCGTAATAGTATTCACCATACACGCCCCACATGCTGTTCAGTTGATAACTGACACCCGAACCTACAGCAACAGTAAAGCCGTCTTTACCGTTTTCCGGATGCGTAAATAACGCTTTCGCCGCAGGAGAGACATTTAACGGCCCCACCGACAGGTTATATCCCAGCGCTGCTCCGGCGACACTGCCGTCATCATTGCTGCGTAACCAGTTACCTTTCAGAAACAGGCCGGGTGATGAAGACCCCAGCCCGACACTCAGGTTAGTACTGTGCTTACCGACATCCACACTGCCTTCAATAGCCTGAGCCATACCGCTGGCCATCACACCCGCCAGCCCTGCTGCAAGGATAATTTTTTTCATTGTAATACTCCCGGATAAATAAAAGACGCGCTACCCGGACATTTGACCAGCATAGAAAAGCAGCGGCAACCTGTTTATCGGTAAACGAAAGTATATTTCATCATATTCTGAAATATAATGTTCACCCTTATGCCACCGCCCACATAATATGACCAATAATCGGCGCAGCCAGAACCGTTACCACCCCGGCCAGCATCATCACCAGACTGGAAACCACACCTTCCTGAGGCCCCAGCTGATAGGCTTTTGCGGTACCGGCACCGTGGGAAGCTGCTCCCAGTCCGGCTCCTTTTGACAACCCCTGTTTAATCGCCAGCCGGAGGAACATAAAATCACCAATCGCCATCCCGAAGACCCCGGTCAGCACCACAAACAGGGCGACCAAATCAGGCTGTCCCCCTTCCTGCCGGGCCGCAGCCAGTGCAAACGGGGTAGTTATCGAGCGGACGGCCAGGCTACGCTGGATCTCTTCAGGCAGAGTAAATAAACGCGCCAGCCAGACGGAACTGCACACCGCCACCAGGGTCGCGGTCACCACACCGGCACTCAGAGACATCCAGTGACGTTTTATAATGTAGACATTCTCATAGACCGGTACGGCAAAGGCGAGGGTTGCCGGGCCCAGCAGCCATAACAACCAGTGGCTCTGGGCGATATAATCGTTCCAGCTGATATGTGTCACCAGTAATAGGGCCACCAGCACCATCGGTGTCATCACCAGTGGCATCAGAATCAGAATACGCCAGCGACGATATAAACGTTTATTCAGGTAATACACCAGAATCGTCACGACAAAACATAACAGACTGATCAGCAAATCATTCATGGCGGGCCTGCTTACGTGCTGCACGCTGTGTTTCATAACGGTAAATATGTTCCACCACAAAAGAGGTGGCAGCTAACACCATCACGGTACTGATAGCGATAACCAGACAAATACGGACACCATCTTCACGTAACAAAGTACCGTAATTGACCACTGCCACCACTGCAGGGACGAAAAACAATAGCATCTCGGCCAGCAGCCAGTTAGAGCCGGCTTTGACCCACTTCAGTGGCAGCACACGACTGACAATTAACAACAGCATAAGTACCATGCCCACAATATTCGCCGGCAGGGGAATATGCAGCCATACCACCAATTGTTCAGAAAATAAAAATAAGCCGATATAAATCAGAACCTGTACAGGCAGCTGTAACAAATGGGGTAATTTTGTCAGCCGCTGCGAACGAAGGGCTGCAAGCATGGTGAATTCCTCGTGGAAAGTGAATGTTGTCAGTATACAACCCGGCCACCAGGTGAATAAAATGAACTAAAATTATCTTAACCATGCCATTTAGGAATAGTTATGGATGTAAAGGCTATTCGGTATTTTACTGAAGTTGTGCGCCAGCAGAGTTTTACCCGCGCGGCAGAGAAACTGTACGTCACTCAGCCGACAATCAGTAAGATGCTGCGCCAGCTGGAAGAGGAACTCGGCTGTACCCTGCTGCTCCGGGAAGGCCGTAAGCTGTACCTGACGGACAGTGGTAAAGCCGTATATCAACGGGGAAACGCTATCCTGCAGGAGTTCCGCCAGCTGGAGGCCGAAATAAGCGACATTAATCAGTTAATGACCGGGGAACTGCGGCTGGGTATACCGCCAATGGTCGGTATGCAGATTGTCGGCTCAATCTCTGCTTTCCATAAACGCTATCCGGGGGTTGAGCTTAAAATTTCCGAATTTGGCGGGCTGGCGGCCCAGCAGGCTGTGTTACAGGGGCGTCTTGATATCGCCATGACCGCATTACCTGCCGAAAGTGAGTTTCCGCTACAGGTATTACCGCTGATGGAACACCGGCTATGTGTACTGGTGCCACGCACTGATGCCTGGCTGCAACGGGAACGGGTTTCTCTGGAGGAAGTGGCGAGGTTTCCGCTGCTGGTCTTCAATGAAGAGTTCTCCCTTAACCGCCAGTTGAATAAATTATTCCAGCGGATGGGACTGACACCGGCTATTGCTATCCGCAGCGGACAATGGGATTTCCTGGCGGCAATGGTTCAGGCCGATATGGGCGTTGCGATTTTGCCCGAACCTATCTGCCAGCGGCTGGATCCGGCGTCACTGCTGTGGCTGCCCCTGGAGTCAGAACTGACCTGGACACTCGGCCTGGTCTGGCGTGACGGTAACTATATTTCCAGCAGTACCCGCGCCTGGATTGACTGCTGCCGCGAGTTCTGGCCGGATAATCCACCGGTGGTTTCTTTATAGTCCATGGCGGGAGCCTGTCTGGCTCCCCCCGGGGCGGTTACTCTTCTTTTTCTATCAGTAAGGCTTCCAGTAAGTCGAGATCGCGTAACAGCTTTTGCATCGACTCATTACTGATTTGCTGAGTCGCACGCATATGATAGACCTCCGCCCGCTCGGCACGCAGTGCCGCCAGACGAAAACGCCGTTCCAGATTCTCGGTAAACATAGCCCGTTCCACATCGTCTTTACCGTCAATCCTGCGGCGTAAATTGCCGGTCACACGGGAGCTGACTTCTTTCAGTACATCAGGGTCAATATTCTCCTCCGGGTCTTTCGACAGGCGCTCTTCCATCTTATACAGGCTATCGATGGCCACTTTAGCCATCACCGCACGGGCAGTACGCAGTTCACGGGCATTTTCACTCTTATCCATTCCCGGGATACCACGCAACAGCACCGGCAGAATAATCACCCCGGCAATCAGGGAGAACATAATCACCCCTGTCGCCAGAAACACTAATTCGTAACGGGCGGGAAAGGCATCACCGTTCGCCAGATACAACGGAATTGAAAGAACACCGGCCAGAGTGACCGCCCCGCGAACCCCGGCAAAGGTGGCAATCAGCATCTCACGGGTCGAGTAATTACTGAACTCCATCGGGTTTTTCTTCAGCACACGCAGGCTGAGCCGCTGCATAATAAACAGCCAGCAGAAACGGACCAGTAATAAGGCGCTATAGACCAGGACTGCATCAGCAAATAAAGTCCAGATACTGACATTGGTATCGGCGTTCGCCTGCTGTATTGAGGTTTCAAGGATACTGGGTAACTGCAGACCCAGCATCAGGAAGACCATGCCGTTAAACACAAATTCCAGCATTTGCCAGACACTGTTTGCTCTTAAACGCATGGCTAACGGTGCCTGACGGATAATCCCCGACCGGGTGATGGTCATCCCTGCCGCCACTGCCGCCAGGATACCGGAGAACCCGAAATGTTCGGCAATAATATAAGACGCAAAAGGCAATAGCATCAGCAACACCGTTTGTGTTGCCGGGTCATCCCCGCTCCAGCGGCTCAGCAAGCGTAACGATTTACCGTACAGCCAGCAGATCAGTACCCCGGCCACCAGCCCGCCGACAGCAACTTTAAGAAATTCGATAGTCGCACCGGACCAGGTAAACACCATCGTCCCCATCGCTACCGCAACGGCAAACTTCAGTGATACCAGGCCGGAAGCATCGTTCATTAAGGCTTCACCCTGAACTATCGACATGATTTTCTTTGGAATACGCCCTTCCCCGACAATACCGGAAAGTGCGACGGCATCGGTTGGAGAGAGTACCGCTGCCAGGGCAAAGGCGGGGATTAAAGGAATACCCGGCACCGTCCAGTAAATCAGATAACCGATACCCACCACCGTTATCAGCACCAGCACCAGTGCCAGACCGATAATTTCCCGGCCATGGTGCAGAAACTCACTGGTCGGTGTTTTCCAGCCATCAGCAAACAGTAACGGCGGGATAAACAGCACCAGGAACAGTTCCGGGTCAAAATCCACATGCAGGCCGATAGACGGCCATGCCAGGATCGCACCGGCAATGATCTGTACTAACGGTAAGGGGATATGAAAAGGGAGTAATCTGCCAGCGACCCCGGACAGCGAAACAACCAGCGTCATAATCAGTATGGTAAAGAAGATTTCCATGCTTTCCTTTAGCCTCTTCCACAGGCGTATAAATATCAATTACAAAATCATATACCTGATAGTGTAAAACAAAATAAGACAATTAAACGCATCCCGGTGTGCGAAATATCCTCTGCCCGCAGGGTTTACAGATTTATCCTTGTTCCGCGAGACTTTTTCCGCCTGATTCAGGCAGCGGATCCCCGCGACTGTCTGCCGGCGGGTTTCTCTCTAATAATACTGCCCCCTGCCCGCTGGCCGCTAACTGGTCGCCCGGGTTACGTAACGGACAGTCACGCATCGACAGACAGCCGCAGCCGATACATCCGTTCAGATCATCACGCAGGTGAGTCAGTGTCTCAATCCGTTTATCCAGCTCTTCGCGCCAGTGACGGGTCAGGGTTTCCCATTCCCCGACAGACATACGTTTATTTACCGGCATCTGCGCAAGATTTTCACTGACTGTTGCCAGCGGGATACCAATCCGCTGAGCCACTTTAATAATCGCTACCCTGCGTAATACATCACGGCTATACCGGCGCTGATTCCCGCTATTACGGGTACTGGCAATCAGCCCTTTGCTTTCATAAAAATGCAGGGCTGAAACCGCCACCCCGCTGCGGCGCGCAACTTCCCCTGGCGTCAGTACCGGCTTCGGATAGTTTCTCTCTTTTTTCATATTCGGCCTTTACCTCAAGTTAACTTGAGGAATTATACTCCATCCCGACATAAATACCGAACCACTCCCCCGGTGACCAGCCTCACCGTAAAGGACAGAACTATGATGCAAGAAGAAATCATTCATTCGTTAACCCAGTGGATTAACCAAAATCTCGGGAAACATTTATCGATCGATGAGGTCGCTGCTAAATCGGGATATTCGAAATGGCACCTGCAACGTATGTTCCGCGCAGTGACACAGCAAACCCTTGGCGACTATATTCGTGAGCGTCGTCTGGAGATGGCCGCTGTTGCCCTGTGTAAAACCCGGCGTCCGGTATTTGATATCGCCTTACAGTATGGTTATGAGTCACAGCAAACTTTTTCACGGGTGTTCCGTCGCCAGTTCGACCAGACACCGACCGCTTATCGCCAGACGATGCGCTGCAATGAATTCCATACGGACAGCCGCACCGCCACCGGCCATCATGCGACCGCTTCCGGTATGATGTAACGATAATGCTGCCAGGCTGGCGGCATTACCTGTACTCTGCCGCTTCCCCCCTCTTTTCAGCGCTTATTTTTTGTTCTCCCCCGCAGATTAACCGTCTATAATGTGACCCGCATCACAAATTCAGGCTGTCCGGCCTGCTGATCCCCCGCGGTCAGGAGACCCGTCGGCAGAGATCACCGCACTTTATTTCAGCGCCGGTCACAGGTAAAAATGGCTACATTAACTGCAAATTTTCTTATTATGCGCTGGGGATTACTCAGTGCACTGGCGATGTTTCTCGCCAGTAGCGCCACGATCAAATGCCGGCGGCATCACCTTACTCTGTTCAGTGTTCTCTGTGCCGGCTTCGGGGTGATCATGTCCTGCTGGTTCGTGACCGGTCTGATGGGTATTCCTTTCAGCGCTGAACAATGGCACGGGTTTGTCAGCAACGCTCAGGATATTCTGACTCAGGTGATCAAAAATACCCCGTCTTCCTGGCCTGATGAATAGGGTTAGTTCAGGAAGGGCATTCTGAAAATGGCTGGCTGCCTGCCGGAGGCCCTTACCGCAGACCGGCAGTCACAGACATCGGCAGGGGTGCCAGAGTCTGGCGAAAACCGAAAAAAATCCCCGCCGGCAATACTGCCGGCGGGGATTTTTTATCAGGGATGTATACAGGGTATAGCACGCTATACCCTGAACAATCACCGTTAAGGTAATTTATAAGCGACGATGTAGTCGCCCATTTTAGTTCCGAACGAACCATGTCCGCCGGCAACAATCACCAGATACTGCTTACCGTCAACTTCATAGGTCATAGGTGTTGCCTGACCACCTGCCGGCAGACGAGCCTGCCACAGCAGTTTACCGTCACGTACGCTGTAAGCACGGATGTAGTCATCCAGGGTTGCAGCGATAAAGAACACGTTACCGGCCGTTGTGATTGGTGCACCCAGCATCGGAGTACCGACGGTGATTGGTGGTAAAGGAATCGGACCGCCGCTGTCGCGGATAGTACCAATACGTTTTTTCCACACAATCTGGTTAGTTTTCAGGTTAACCGCAGACACAAAGCCCCATGAAGGTTCCATACATGGCAGACCAAACGGTGACAGGAACGGATTCAGTTCAACACCATAAGGAACACCATACATGTGCTGCAGGCCTGCTTCGCCACCTGAACCACCGCCACCATTTTTAGGCGGTTCCATCGGGTTGTTCGGACCACGAGGGATCAGTTTTGAAACAAACGGCAGTTGCATCGGGTTAGCAATAGCGAAGTCGCTGCCACCGTTAACTGAAATACCACCCCACTCGAACATACCCAGGTTACCAGGGAATACCAGAGTCCCCTGCTCTGATGGCGGAGTGAAAGTACCGTCATACTTCAGACGATGGAACATGATACGGCAGATCATCTGATCAAACATCGTACCGCCCCACATCTTACTGCCGGTCAGTTTTGCCTGAGGACGGAAAGTAAGTTCAGAGAATGGCTGGGTCGGAGACACATGGTCACCTTTAGCCGCGCCCTGTGGTACCGGAAGTTCCGGTGCCGGTACAACCAGTTTGCCGGTTTCACGGTTCAGGACAAAAATGTTACCTACTTTAGTCGGTACATAAATGATCGGCTGAACCTTACCGTCTTTATCAGTAATGTCTGCCAGCGTTGGCTGAGCCGGAATATCCATATCCCACAGATCGTGATGGACAGTCTGGTAGAACCACACTTCTTTACCGGTCGTCGCATTCAGCGCCAGAATACCACTGGCGTAACGCTCCTGCTCCGGAGTACGGTCACCGCCCCAGATATCAGGGGTAGTTACACCCATCGGCAGGTAGACCATATCCAGTTTGGCATCATAAGCGGCTGGCGCCCATGAGTTAGGAGAGTTGGCGCTGTAGTGCTGACCATCTGCCGGAATGGCGTTTGGATCTTTAGCACCCGGATCGAATGCCCACAGCAGTTTACCGTTATTCACATCGTAGCCACGGATAACGCCTGACGGCTCGCGGGTAGAGTAGTTATCGGTAACTGCACCGGCAATCACAATCACTTTATCAGTGATGATTGGCGGGGAAGTTGGCTCATAGCCACCCGGGAAGGCATTCGGCTGCTGATGTTGCAGATCCAGCTCACCGTTATTAGCAAATTCCTTACACAGCTGGCCATTTTCCGCGTCGACTGCAAACAGACGACCATCATTGACTGGCAGGTAAATACGGCGTGAACAGGCAGCAGGAGATGCCGGAGCATTCTGCGGGTTCACAGCAGCATTGAAGTCGTGATAAGAAACACCACGGCAAGTCATATGCTGGAAGGTCGGGTCGTATTTGATTTTTGGATCAAAACGCCATTTTTCTTTACCCGTCGCCGCATCAATCGCCACCAGAATCTGGTGTGCAGTACAGGTGTACAGCAGATTACCTACTTTCAGCGGTGTCGCTTCGTTAGTAATCTCGCCCGGGTCATCAGCACGTTTTACATCGCCTGACTGGTAGGTCCACGCCACTTGCAGATTTTTAACATTATCTTCATTAATCTGGCTAAGAGGAGAGTAACGGTCACCTGCCTGAGTACCACCATAAGCGGTCCAGTCGGCACCGGCATTCGCCTGAGATGGCGCAGCTGGTGCTGCAACATTCAGCGTACCGTTAATTTCCTGTGGATCTTTACCGAAGAACGCACCAACGACCATTGCCAGGTTGATTACAATTGCAATCACCATCAGCGCCGTCGCTTTTTTGTTTGGTGCGGCCAGCTGGCGATAAACGAATGGCAGAATCATCCAGATACCAAACAGTACCCAGATATCCAGACGTGGCGCCAGAGCCCAGAAATCAAGGCCGGATTCACAATAGGCCCAGACAGCAGTGCCTAACAGGATGAGAGTGTAAAGATAAAAAGCACAGCTTCTTTTCTTTAACAACATAACAGTGAACACCGCCATAGCGATGCCGCTGATCAGATAGTAGGACGTTCCGCCCAGCGTCAGTAACCAGCCACCGCCGATTAGTAACCACAAGGTGCAGAATACCGATATTACTAGTGTTATGAGGCGAAAACCTCGGGATTCCCGTGACATTCAATTAACCTTCAAGTCAACAACTGTATATATAAGTAAAAGAGTCGACTATAAGGTTAGACCTTTTTAATTGGTTTTAATAATGTTTTTTGTGATCCTGACACATTGACAATAACATTTTTTCATAGTCCTGATGACAGGTCGCCAACAAAACTGTTCATTTATCCGTACAAATTCCTGAAAAAAATCTACACATTAGCGGCACGATTCAGATTTTTCCGGAGACAGGCCATATAGCTGAATAGAAAAAATAATGTATTTAAAAGAATAAATAAGAATAAAGAAATGGCAGATAATCTGCCGTATCTCAGCTACTCTGGAGAGTGGTAACGGTTACACTAATATCCTGTTTAAGACGGTACCGCTAAACATCCGGCAGCCGGACACCCTCAGAGTAAAATCGCCCCTGCCTCTCCCCCTGACGCCCTGTCCTGACAGCCGCTCTGCGATGACTCCCCGGCCGCTTTTTCTGCGCCAGTCCACTGATAGTAAAGATAACTTATTATTTTATCAGAAGATAATGCTTATACCGGTGCTCAGCGGCAGATCTTATCGGGAAAACACCGGGCAGGCAGTTTTACGCTTGCTCCTTTGCCGGGAGCTGCGGATACTGGCCAAAGGATACCCTCCGCTACAGATGGCAATCTGCAATCTCAGAACCCCGCAGGTTCCGTATTAACCTTCAGTACCGGACAACGGCTATCCCATAACGACAATAATCAGGGGTTGATTCAATGCTTCAGTTTTCTAACGGTTTTCTGCTGAGCCTTTCACTGTGCCTCGACATTGGTATCGCGAATATTGCGATGCTCACTCTGGCAATGCAGCGCGGTTACTTTTACGGTTTCTGGCTGGGTATAGGCAGCTGTATTGGTGATTTAGCCTATGCGTTACTGGCCATGACAGGTCTGGCTGTCTTACTGAAGTTTGAAGCGGTGCGCTGGGTACTCTGGGTGGGCGGAGGAACAATATTAGTCTGGTTTGCGATAAAGATGCTGCGGGCAGCATTACAACAAACGACAGCGCTGAAGGTCAGTGAAGCCATCGCCTCCGGATCATTACCCCGTGAATTTTGCCGCGGCATTCTGCTTGCCATCTCTTCACCGTCCGCGATTTTGTGGTTTGTCACCGTTGGCGGGGCTCTGATTTCACGGCTGGGTCAGCACAGCATTGCGGCATCCGGCCTGTTCCTCGGCGGATTTTTTACCGCCGGGGTACTCTGGACCTGCACACTCTGCCTGGCAGGCAGTGTCGGCGGGAAATTACTCGGCAACCGCTTACTGACATTTTCCTATCTGGCATCCGCAGTCATTTTCAGCTATTTCGCAATAACGGTTATCATCTCTGGCTACAGGGAATTTATTACCGGTTAAAAAAAGAGATCCCGCCAGATCAGCGGAACCTGCCACAGGTATGATTTCTGTGGCAGGTAAAAGACAGCTTACCGCGCTGGATGATGTCAGAAAGTCATAACTCTCTTACAACCTTCAGGTTATTTTCTGAAAAACTTTACTGTAGCTATGTCGGGTCCTGCGGGCAAATACCGGGTAGATGACTGATGTAATAACAAGGCTGATAACCCATGATAAGTCAATGCCGGGAATAATATTGGCATAAGGCCCCTGAAAGAAGGCATTTTCAACAAAAGGTATTTGTACAAGGATACCAATAAAATAAACAAACATTGTTTTTAGATTCAGTAATCCATAACATCCTCCGTCCGGACTAAAAATAGCACTGACATTATACCTTTGTTTATTAATAACATAAAAATCAAGAAGATTAATCACTATCCATGGTGTCAGGACAGAGATTAATGCCAGAATAAGATTAATAAAGAAAGCAACGAAATGTTTTGATGTTTCAAGTGCAACGATAATACTCATCGATAACACAACAACTGAAACAATTAACCGGGTAATAACTCCGGGAGAGCGCTGTGGGAAAAAAGTATGAGCTGCGGTAATCAGAGATAAGACCGCTCCGTATAAGTTCATCGAGTTATGACAGATAATATTAATTAAAAACAGTATCATTAATACCGGTCCCAGCCATCCGGTGGCATGGCGTACTGATACCATTGCATCACTGTCTGGTGCGATATTCACTGCAATCATTCCGAAGACAAAAGCCAGTATCGTTCCGCCACATGCGCCGAGATAAGTCGCCCAGAAAGGCCTGGCGATCCCTGTGCTGGCAGGTAAATAGCGTGAGTAATCCGACGTATAAGGTGAGAAACTGATTTGCCATACTGCCCCGATACAAAAGGTCCCGAACCAGCCCGCAAGACTGAAACCACCCCGCAGCCAGAAATTCTCAGGCAGCGGATGTGACAGCATAAGCACCAGACCGGTTATCATGGCCGCCCCCATTACCCATGCTCCGAATTTGTTAATCCGGTGTATAAACCGGTAACCGATAATACCAATGATCGTGGCCAGCATTGCTCCGAGAATGGTTGAGCTCCTGACATTGATATCAGGAATAACATTATTGATTAACTTTCCGGAAAGTGAAATATTTGAAATAAAGAAACCAAGATAAATAACAGTAGTGAAACTGATCACCAGCAATGAACCATAACGACCAAACTGGGCCCGGCTTTGTACCATCTGTGGTATCCCGACTTTCGGGCCCTGAGCCGATGTCAGCCCGAGAAAAATACCACCAAAAAGGTGGCCAGTAATAATTGCAGTCAGTGCAGAAATAACATCAAGATGAAAAGATTCTGTCGCAATAGCGCCACTGACAACTGCTAATGGCGCGATATTAGTACAAAACCATAATGTAAATAAACTGTGAGATTTACCATGCCTTTCTGATTCTGGAACAAAGTCTACCGATTTATCTTCTATTATTCTTTTCTGAGTGGTTTTTTTATTCACATCACCCTCCGGAATTAATGATATTTAATTTTTAAAATAGAAAGACCTTCCTTTAAAAAGTACAAATCCGTTCCGACAAGCATAAGCCTGACGTAATTAATTCATTGATATAAAGCAGAATTATCTGTATGGGGAATTAATTTTCATTTCCCCCATATCATTAACCCCTAACGCATAATAAAAGGGTCATCAATAGGCTCATCACTGGTCCGTAGCCATACCGTTTTCGTGGTCGTGTACTCCAGAGCAGCATCAATTCCCCCTTCACGACCAAAACCAGATTTCCCAAACCCGCCAAAAGGCGCTAACGGAGATACAACACGGTATGTGTTCACCCATACCACACCACTGCGAACTTTTCGGGTCACCCGATGGGCAAGCGTCAGATTACGGGTAAAAATTCCCGCCGCCAGACCATATTCGCTACTGTTTGCCAGTCGGATAGCATCGGCCTCGTTACTGAACGTTAATACAGATAATACAGGTCCGAATAACTCTTGTGAGACAGAGTCGGCGTCAGGACACTGACTGCAATCAAGGATTGTCGGAGGATAGTAAAATCCTTTTTTTCCGACAGGCTGATTCCCGAGGATAAGTTTTGCTCCCCGGGCAATACTGCGGGTCACTACCTGTTCAATTATTTCCTTTTGAGCGGCAGTACACAGCGGGCCAAACTGAGTTTCAGGATCCTGAGGACATCCGATAATGATCCCCTGTGCTTTAGTGACCAGCAGATGAAGAAACTGTTCTTTTACAGTTTCCTGTACCAGTAATCGTGATCCCGCGACACAACTCTGTCCGCTTGCTGAAAAGATCGCAGCGATCTGTGCATTAGCAGCACTTTCCAGATCGGCATCAGCAAATACAATAAAGGGTGATTTTCCCCCCAGTTCCAGTGAAGTGCTGGCGAGGTTTATGGCACTGTTACGGATAATATGCCGGGCCGTTTCGGCTCCGCCGGTAAATGCAATATGATCAATCAGCGGGTGAGAAGTCAGACAGGAACCACATTCTTCAGCAAATCCCGTAATAATATTAATAACTCCGGGGGGAAATCCGGCTTCATCAATCAGCCCGGCAAACGCCAACAGAGGTGTCGGGGCAACTTCTGCCGCTTTAACCACCAGGGTACATCCTGCCGCAATCGCCGGACCAATTTTTACCGCAGACAAAAATAACTGGCTGTTCCAGGGAATAATCGCGGCCACAACCCCCAGTGGTTCGCGCTTTATCCAGGTCTCCATATCAGCCTTATCAATGCTCAGACTACTGCCGTCCATTTTATCCGCCAGACCGGCATAAAAACGATAATACTCTGCCACATAAGCAATCTGCGCCCGGGTTTCGCGAATAATTTTCCCGGTGTCCAGGGTTTCCAGCCGTGCGAGTTTCATCGCATCACGTTCAATCAAGTCCGCCAGCCGTAATAACAACCGCCCACGTGCCCCTGCTGTCAGAGTACGCCAGCTGTCGGATTCAAAAGCCCGGACGGCAGCATTAACAGCATTATCCGTCTCCTCTTTACGGGCTTCAGCAATACAAGCCCAGGGCTCTGCAGTGGCCGGATTCAGAGAAGTAAATGTCGTATTACCGGGAACAAACTGACCATCAATATAAAGTTTGAACGATTCCATCATATCTCCGTTTAACGAAACTCAGGGGCAACATGGCGGATAAAACGTTCCAGGCAGGCTTTCTTACGCTCAAACGTCATACCATTATCCAGCCACAGGGCATATTCGTCATAACCCAGCGCTTCATATTTTTTCAGTCTGGCAATCACTTCATCTGCACAGCCGATAGCCAGATTTTTGCGCATAGCATCAACACTGTAATAATTGCTGGCGGCAATTTCCTCTTCACTCAGCGCCTGAATAAGTCCTTGCCGCACCGGGCGCTGATTTTTAAACCAGGCACCAAAATAGTTATAGAAACGATGAATTTCGGTAGCCGCCTGCCAGGCATCCTCTTCATCACCGGCCACATAACCGTGTTGAAGCAACATAATTTTAAGCGGTTTTTCCGGTAAATATTCACGGCATGCGCCATGAAAACAGCCGATCAGGCGTTCTATTTCCTCATCGCCCTGATGCAACGGAGTACACTGGACATTACAGCCATTTTTCACTGCAAAATCATGGCTATTAGGATCCCGGGCCGCGACCCAAATCGGAGGGTGAGGTGTTTGTACCGGTTTTGGTGAGGATGTCGTGGCCGGGAAATTCCAGTATTCCCCCTGATGTGTATAATCGCCCTCCCACAGGGCTTTGATTGCAGGCACTAATTCACGCATCCGCTGCCCTGCCTGCCAGGCATCCATCCCTGGCATTAACCTTTCATATTCGTAAGCATATGCACCACGGGCGATACCAAGGTCGAGACGACCACCGGTGATAAGATCGGTCATTGCGGCTTCACCGGCCAGACGGATAGGATGTGTAAAGGGAGCAATAATTGTCCCCGTCCCCAGGCGGACGTTTCGGGTGCGGTGTGCAATATCGACCAGATTGATAAAAGGATTCGGGGCAATGGTGAAATTCATTCCATGATGTTCACCGGTCCAGATAGCATGTAATCCGCCCTGGTCAGCTATTTCACATAACTGCATCATCTCTTCATATAACCGCTGCTGGTCATCTTCCGCAGAAATTCGTTCCATATGCAAAAACAGAGACAGTTTCATACAACCTCCCGATGGACAGAGTTAGCTAACGGATGGACAGTGCCGCGGGTATCATCACCGTAATACAGGTTATAGTTGCCACTGCGGTATTCTGTGACGAACCTCGTCAGCAACGGTTTCAGTGCTGCATCCGCGAAAGACAGTCCGGTAAGCTGCTGTAGATCAACCCATTCTCCGCCCTGTACCGCCGACAACGCCGCTGTCGTCGGCAGATTACACAAAAAGACGACATGTCGTTGTTTATGCTGCCGGTTCTGCCAGAGGGAATAAATAAAACCGGGGCTTGCTTCGGTAGTCAGTTCGCTGACGATGATCCCCGGGCATTCACTGGCACTGCTTTTCTTAATCTGACGAACCGGCAGCCTGTAGCCCTGCTGTGTTTTCACGACCAGTACTTTTCCTTCTGCTTCAATCAACGTACTGACAATATCCTGCGCGTCGATCAGGGATTCTGCGTTCTGGTAAGGGGTAAAATAGCCCCCGCGGTAATACCCCAGACCCGGCTGAGCATTGGCAGCAAACTGTTTCACTTCACCAATTAAGATCGCATGATCACCCGCATCAACAACCTGATGCATCGCACACTCAAACCAGGCAGCGCTGCCACCCAGTAGCGGTGTCCCTGCAGTACCTGTATGCCAGGCAACCCGCGAAAAGCGATCAGACATTTTTCTGGCAAAAATATCGGACACGTCTTTCTGTTGCTCAGCCAGAATATTAATCGCGAAGTATGATGACTGAACAAAATTGTCAAAGTTGGCCGACCGTTTATCAATGCTGACCAGCAGTAAAGGCGGATCAAGTGATACGGATGAAAATGAGTTAGCCGTAAAACCCTGTGGCTGATCCAGAGGGTCAAAGGTCGTCACAACCGTCACTCCGGTCATAAATGCACCAAAAGCATCTCTTAATTGTTTACGTTTTTCGTCGTCCATCACTTACTCCTTAACTGGCTCTGGCGGGCTGACAATGGCAGTGTCGGGGCTAAGAAACGCCAGGATCTCCTGGTTAACACGTACCCCATCGGTCAGGTTCAGCATATGCCGGGCATTTTCGACGATAACTGCTTTACCAGAACGGGCAGCATCGGCCATCGCGGCTGTCATCTGTGGATTTGAATTGCTATCTTTTTCACCGGTCATCACCAGTACCGGACAGTCCATTTCATTCCAGCGGTCAGAATACACACGATCGCCGGTGGCAAATGCCTGATAGGCCCGAGCGTAACCATGGCGATCAACTTGCTGTAGCCAGGTGCCGACTCTGTTACGCAGCGGACTGTCAGCAGCAGAATCATCGAACCAGCGTTCAAGAGGAGCATCAAGCCTGACATCTCCCTGAGCAAGCTCCTTCGCACGTTGCAAAACGGCCTTGCGGGCTGCCTCATCCCGCTTGTACACGCCGCTGATTACCACGGCATGACTCACCAGCTGAGGGTAATCAATGGCTATACCTGCGGTAATAAGAGCTCCCATCGAGTGACCGGCAATAGCAAAACGTTGTTCCTTACGGGCTTGCAGGAATGATGCCAGCCATTCCACATAATCTTTTAATGTCGCCGGGTGGCTGAAACCGGTACTCTGACCATGTCCCGGCATATCGACAGCAATAACCCTGAAATAACGGCTGAGTTGTTCGGTTTGTAAAAACCAGGTATCGGCATTCATGCCTACTCCATGGATAAGCACTAAAGGCGGCCCGTCACCTTCTTCCAGATAGCTAACCCGGGCGCCAGAGTCAGACAGCTGCTGGATTTTTCTGGTCATGGCCTAACTCTTTCAGGTCGAGGTAACGGTTACCGATGCGATGATGTGGTCGTCCGCCGAGCGCTGCACCAAGAGCAACCACAATTTCATTACTGAAAGGGGCATCATTAATCGCGAACTGCATGGTGAGATAGTGTTCACGGGTGCCTTCATCACTGGTCCCCATCATCGGGATCAGAATCGGAGAATTCGCCGGACCACGGGTGTTATTAAACGCCAGGTATGTTTTCCCCTTAACCGCCGAACGGTAATGGTTCCCGAAATGTAAGGTATGGATCAGGGCCGAAGCATGTTCCAGTTCACCCGCCAGTCCGGTCACGGCACATTTTCCATAGGCGACAACCTTCTCCCCCCCGCCGGCTTCCCGAATAATTAAACCGGTAAGTAACTCGCCCAGTACGGGTGCCAGCTCACGGATTGCCGGTGAAAGGTCGTCCACATAGCCCTTATCAGCCCAGGGGTTAGTCACTACGGCTGCCGCCGCAATCATCACTAGCGGGGAAGTGGCTGCTTTACCACCATCGGAGTAGACAGTTTCGGTAGTCACTATGGTTTTACGGATCTCTGGATGCATAACAAACGCCCTCTAATGTTAATTAATTGTTAATAGCAAGTGCAGTTAATCGATATAACATTGGAATTTATGGTATGTCAAAATTTGGTATACCATCATATGGCATTCTTATGCGCTGCCGATGTGGCTGATAAAACTAAAGAATAAATACTTATAATTCATTACATTAGAATAAAAACCTTTCCCATCGTTATCCGAATAGGGCGCCGGTTCTGTATTGTGATTTAATTCACAATACAGTCAGAAAAATTAAAGAGATTATTTTTAACTTATTGATTATTAATATCTAAATTAATTCAATAGACATATAAACCCTGAAGATGGATAAATTGTGAGCTGCATCATTTTCCCTGCTGAACAACTCACCCGTCAGACGGGATATACATATATGAAAAACAGGACAGGATTGATTTCATGTAAAGAATAGTGCTAATAGTAAAAGATAACGGAGAACATTTTCTCTGCCGAAAAATAGAAATATTCAATACTGAGAAAACCATGGCTGATATTCACTCTCTGAAGATAGAAAATACACCGGTCACTTTACGGGAACTCGCCCTTGAAAAAATAAGGGAGGCAATTATTTCCGGATATTTTAAAGCAGGTGATCGTTTAGTGGAGCGCAGTCTGTGTGACGAATTAGGCGTTAGCCGTACTGTCGTTCGTGAAGTTATCCGTTATCTTGAAGCCGAAGGTTTAATAGAAAATATACCTAAAAAAGGGCCGATTGTTGCCGTATTAAGCTGGGAAATAGCCAGCCAAATCTATGATATTCGCCAATTACTGGAAACTGAAGCCGCTAAGGACTGTGCAGAAATAGCCACCGCTACCGATAAAAAGCAGTTATATAAACAACTGATGCAAATCGCTAAGGCGGGGCAGGCCCGGAACGAAACTGAACAAATTTCGGCATCTATGAGCTTTTACGAAAGTATTTTTTCTATTGCAAATCATACTATTGCATGGGAAGTCGTTCAGAGGCTCAACAGTCGTATCAGCCGTCTCAGGGCGCTGACACTGGCGTGCCCTGCACGTAAGAAAACAGGTTTTGAACATATGTCGCGGATTTATCAGGCCATTGAAGATAATAATCCGCGACAGGCAAAAGAAGCTGTAAAAAAACATCTGACTGAGGCTGCCAGCCTGGCCAGGTCTGTTCTTGAAAACGGAGATAAATAATGTCTGCTTATTGGGTAGCTCACGTAAATATTCACAACCACCAGCAATACCAGAAGTATATTGAACTCGCTCCGGAAGCATTCAAAAAATATCGAGGGAGGTTTATTGCACGCGGGGAAAAAGCAACAACACTGGAGGGAGAGACATTTATAAAGCATGTAATAATAGAATTCCCTGATTATAAATCAGCACTTGAATGCTATAACTCCATAGAATACCAGCAAGCAAAAAAAGAAAGAATTGAAGTAGCAAATGCTATGATAACAATTATTGACGGACTATAAATGACAGCTTAAAAAAACCATAAACAACACGTTTATGGTTTTTACTCCCATAAATAAAACATATATTAAGTCTCTGTAATTCATCATTAAAACCAGATGATTAAATATGAATGTCTGTCATTACAAAATAGTGCAGTGCGCATTACTTCAGTGCAATTCAAGTAAAAAAAATGAGAGCAAATCAGCCCTCATCCTGGTCATCATAATGAATTACCGATAATAGCTGTATCGGTACTTTCAATAACTTTTCAGGTCCATGCGGGACCCCGCCATCAAAAGAAAGACTGTCTCCTGGCAACATAGGATAGAGATGTTTTCCATGACGATAAATCAATTCCCCCTGCAACAGATAAAGAAACTCATGCCCGGGATGGGAAAAATTAGGGAACTCTTCACTGGCATCATCCATTGTCACTAAAAAGGGCTCATAGAGTTTCTGTGGTCCCTGAGCATAGCTCAGTAAATGATAAGAGTGACCTGCCTCTGTCCCGGTGCGCACCACCTCCATTCCTTCACCGGATTTAATTAACTGGGCCCCGCGCTTAGCTATATCATAATCACTGAAGAGTTTTGATACGGGTAAACCAATGGCATCACAAAGCCGGTTAAGAATATCAAGACTGGTCGAAACATGGGCATTCTCAACCTTACTCACCATACCTACACTGACCCCGGCGATACGTGCAACATCCGATATTTTATACCCCTGGGAGATACGGCGTTGCTTCAGTGAACGGGCAATATGTTGTTCCAGACTGAGCGGACTTTCGCGCTGACTGACAGTTATTGGTTTATTCATCTGTGGGTCACTTTCTCCGCCATTTTCCTGATATTACCCAGTTCAAACGAAATACGCCGGGCAGTCGCCAGTAATGCATCACGGATCACTTTCCTCTGATGAGGTTCTTCCATAAAAGCATCTGGCCCGGACACATTTATTGCTGCGACAATCTGGTTATGGTGATCCCGTAACGGCGCAGCAATCGCCGTGGCAAAATCAGAACGATGCTCGACCCACCCCTGCATACTGTCCTGCTGTATTGTCTGTTTCAGCTCAGGTAACGAACGGGGAGCTGCTGCAGAATATCCGTCCAGTCGGGTATGCTGATAGAGGCTCTCCAAATCCGTTTCCGTAAGGCCGGTCAACAGAACACGGCCCATCGCACTGCAATGGCAGGGTATACGGGTACCTATCGGGACATTAACCGATAAACGTTGTGACGCAAAAGAACGATAGATATACACCGCATCCTGCCCTTCACGGATACTCAGATGACAGGACATAGAGACGCTATTACGTAATGTATTTAAATGCGGCATCGCAATATCAACCAGATCACGGGAGGCAAGGTAACTGAATCCGTTAGAAATCACCTGAGGCCCCAGCTGGTAGGTGTTTTTAGCCACTTTCTCGAGATAGTTCATCTCAGTAAGTGTGGTCACAATACGATAAATAGAGGATGTGGACACGCCCAGTTTGTCAGCAAAGTCCTGAACAGTGAGTAACCGGTCACGGCTGTTAAACATTTCAATAATGGTCAGCCCGCGAAACAGGGCTGGTACCCTGTAGTCGTTATCAGTGAGCGAAACGATAGACATATACACCTGCGTCGGGTAAATCCGGGCGAATGCCCGGTGATAGGGATGTAAAATAAGGCTTAGTCACTAAACTCCGATACTGCATCCGTCAGTACATCACGGAAGTAAGCTGCCATAGAAGTATCAGTCAGTAGCCAGAACTGTGGCAATTCTGACCTTGTCACATTAATCACAATAGCGCTGGCACGGGCAACCGAAGTCTGCACCACCGCCCCCGCAGGAAAGTTGTCCCGTGACAAATCTACGGCACAAAGTTTTGCCATCATTTCAGGCAGGAAACTGCCTGAAAGTGCAATACAGGCGTGGGTATCCTGTCGCGGTAACAGGTAACAGGACAGTTCGCTGAGTACCCATGTCTGTGCCTGGTGAGCAATCCGCTGGCTACTCTGCTGATCTGATGAAAGTAACAGATATTCAGTCGGTGAAAGACGGGCCACCAGACAGCCATCATCCTGCCAGACAGCCTGGTTAGCCGTATCCGGCAATGTAAAACCGCGCTGTTTCAGATAATAGTCGGCATGCCGGCCACGAAATCCGGCCCTGCTATAATGGCTGAAATCATCTATACCTGCTGTAAGGTACCCGCCCTCCTGCACCAAATGGTCGAGCGGACCTGCAGCGATTGCCTGTATCGTTTGCATCATTAAAGCTCCTGTCGCTGATTTTCAGCATCATAAAAGGGCACTTTTACCACCCTGGCTGATACCTCTTTACCGCCCTCAGTGCGAATCGTGATCCTTTCTCCGGCGGATGCCTTATCTGCTGATGCATAGGACATGCCAATTATTGCGTTCAGGGTGGGTGAATATTCACATGAAGTGATATTGCCGGTGATCCTGTCGCCTTCAACGACCAGATGCCCCTCCAGCGGCTGAGGTGACCCGGCAGGTAAGCTGAAAGCCACCAGTTTGCGCACCGGCGTCTGTGATTCCAGAATATCTATCGCACGGCGACCAATAAATTCAGGCTTATTGCGGTTAACCGCCCATCCCATATTGATCTCTGCCGGATGGCTCATTCCGTCCGTATCCTGCCCGATAATTACATGACCTTTTTCAAGTCTCAGCAAGCGTTGAGCTTCAACGCCGAATGGCCGGATATTCAGTTCCTTACCTGCTTCTGCTAATGCATCCCAGAGCGCCTGACCGTAACGGGACGGCACATGGATTTCATAACCCAGTTCGCCGACAAAACCGACCCGCAACAGCCTGGCCGGGATCCCTGCCACATGCCCTTCCCTGCATGCAAGATAGGGAAAAGCCGCAGCAGAGAGGTCGATATCTGTACATATTTTTTCCAGCACCTGTCGCGAATTCGGGCCGGCAAGATTTACCGCAGCCAGAGCTGAGGTCACATTGGTGATATCAACATCCAGTCGCCAGCGGATATTCCATTGCAGCATTGACTGATAGACCCTTGCTACACCACTGGTGGTCGCGGTTACATAAAAATGCTGCTCTCCCAGTCGACAGGCCACACCATCATCAATAACCACTCCCTGCTCATTAGTTAGTAATGCATACCGGGTACGCCCGACCGGTTGTTTGATAAAAGCAAAGGTATACATACGGTTAAGAAATTCAGCCGCATCCGGCCCGCGTAACTCAATGCCTCCCAGGGTCGTCACATCTATCATGCCCACATTGTTACGTACATTCAGGGCTTCTGCCTGTACTGCAGAAGCTTTGTCCCTGAGGGTCTCCGTCCGGTACCAGCCGGGTCTCAGCCAGTTACCCGCAGGCATCATCTGCGCCTGTAACGCCAGATGGCGCTGGTGCATCGGTGTGACACGCCACGGGTCAAAATGTCGTCCGGCAAGATGAGATAAACTTTCTGCGTTCAGCGGTGGCCGTGCTGTCGTAATCCCTGTTTCGCTGACACTACGCCGGGTGGATTTTGCCACCAGCCGGGCCGTCGGCAGGGCCGAATGACGTCCCTGTGAAGGACCCATTCCGACGGTTGAAAAACGTTTTACCAGCTGAACATCCCGGTAACCATGACGGGTGGCATTCACGATATCCCTGATTTGCAGATCTTCATCAAAATCAACGAACTCTTTACCTTTTGGATGGGGAAAAATCGGCCATGGATAATTAATCTGTGGTTTCTCTCCCCCCGCTGCCGCAGGAAGACCGGCCTGCGCCTGAGTAAAGCCGAGTTGCTGTAAGGCTCGATGACCGGCAGTAACCCCATCCCGCAGAACCTCTCCCAGAGAATGCCAGCCATTAATCGACCCCGCAGTGAACATTCCTCCGGGCAATCCACTCAGGGAAAAACTGGCAGTCGCATCGTCATAACTCAGTTTGCCACCTGCCTGACAGGGCAACTGCCAGGCGGGCATATAACCGGCAGACATACAGAGTAAATCGCAATCAATATTTTTCCCTGCTTCCGCCACACTGCCCTCACCGGTGATGACCCGCACTTCCGCGCCTGACACTGCTCCGCTGATGCGATCTTTATACGCTTCATACACAGTAGCATTGGTAATAATCTCAGTACCGGCCGATCTCACACGGCTGACCACCGCCGATTCCGCGACTTCAGCCCGCATATCTACAATTGCTGCAACCTCTACCCCCTGTTCAGCGAGGGTCAGAGCAGCAAAATATGCATCATCGTTGCCTGTCAGTAATACCGCCCGCTGGCCCGGTTTCACCCCGTAGTGAGACATCAGACGCAGCGCTGCACTGGTAAGCATCACCCCCGGTAAATCATTATTCCGAAAAATAACTGGCTGATCGTACGCTCCGGCCGCCACTACCACACTGCCGGCACGGACTTTATACATCCGCTGCCCCTGGATTACGGGCAGATAATGATCAGTAAACCAGCCATTACAGGTGGCATTTTTCAGTAACCGGATACGCGGATGTTCGTCAATACGGCGGGAAAGAGAGTGTAAGACCTGTTCACTTTGGTCCGCATCGGTAGAAAACCGTGACCATGTCAGAGAACCGCCGATAATCGGCTGCTGCTCTGCAATAATGACCCGCGCTCCGTTATCTGCCGCGGTCAGTGCCGCCTGTATCCCTGCCGGTCCGGCCCCGACAACCATCAGATCACAAAATAAATAAGCCTTATCATAATAACCGGGAGTGGCTTGTAAATTGAGCACCCCGAGCCCCGCTTTCCTGCGGATCAACGGTTCCCAGCGTTTCCACATCCCTGCCGGTTTATAAAAAGCCCGGTAATAAAAACCGACCGGCATAAAACGGGAAAACATTTCAATACGCTGGTCACGGTCATGGTCAAGAGAGCCCTTATAGTTCTGTCCTCTGACCTTTAACCCGTTTGTCACTTTACGGATATCTGCCAGTACATTAGGTTCGTCAGGCAATTGCACGAGGGTATTGGCATCTTCTCCGGCCATGCTCAGTATTCCGCGAGGACGGTGATATTTAAACGATCGGGAAAGCACTTTTCGCCCGGAGGCCATCACGGCACTGGCGATAGTATCGCCATAAAAACCGCTGATTGTTTCCCCTTCAAACGTAAAGTCCAGCGGGCTATTACGTTCGATCAGTCGTCCCATCGGGGCGGAAAGACGGGCTTTTTTCATACAACCACCTCCGGATCCTGCCGGATGCTGGCCGGCAGATCATTACTGTGCGGGTTAGGAAAAATTTCACTGGCATCAAAAGTACGGATAATCTCGTCCGTCAGTGTGTTGCGTTGCGCCAAAAACCAGTAACCGGAAGGAGCATGGAACCACCACTCCGTCACGATACCTGCGCTGTTATCCTCATAAAAGACATAATCAGCCCACTGGCGATCGCTGCAACTTAACTGTTCTGGCAGGGTCTTTAATTCACCGCCATAGACGAATTCACTGATATTGCGCGGCCCATTCAGCGGGCAAAACATAATTTTCATCCTGCACTCCTTTAATGGCTGGCCGCAGTGGCGCCCATTTCGTTAACCTGAGTAAACCTGGCGAAACGCTCCAGCCGGAATGGCTCTATCAGTGCCGGCGTTTTCCCGCCGCTGGCGATCATCTCAGCCATGGTTTTGCCGCAAATAGGCGTTGCTTTGAACCCCCAGGTGCCCCATCCCGCATCAAGGTAATAATTCTGTACCGGGCTTTCCCCCATAATAGGACTGTAGTCGGGAGTCATATCAGTGATCCCTGCCCATTGCCGCATAAGCCGTGCTTTAGCAAGGAACGGAAACATCTCAATACCATGAGCGATCAGACTCTCTTTGAGATCCAGGGTAGATCGGGTGCTGTACAACGGATAAGGATCGGATCCTCCGCCAAACACCACCTCCCCCCGGCTGGTTTGCTGAACATAGCAATGTAATGCTGAAGAGCTGACCAACGGGTCGAGGAAAGGTTTTACCGGCTGGGTGACCATCGCCTGTAAGGGGTATGACACCACAGGTAACCGGAAACCGGCTTTTGCTGCCAGCAGAGAACTATGCCCCGCTACCGCCTGTACCGCACAACCACATCCGATGGTGCCGCGGTTAGTTTTGACTGCCGTAATACGCCCGCCTGTAATCACCAGATCTTCTGCACTCGTCATCTGATGAATTTCCACCCCGCGTTTTGCCGCCTCTTTCGCGTAACCCCAGGCAACAGCATCGTGGCGGGCAGTTGCCCCGTCGATATGCCATAGACCCGCCAGTACCGGTAAATTCGCAGGGTCCAGATTTAACGTCGGTACCAGTTCCTTAATCTGCTGGCGATCTAACATCTCTGTCCGGCCACCAAAATGTTTGTTGACCTCTGCCCGCTGACGGAACGCACGCACAGTACTGTCGGTATGCGCCAGAGTCAGTTGTCCCCTTTCTGAATACATAATATTGAAATCGAACTCACCAGAGAGGTTACGGAACAGCCTGACCGACTCGCTGTAAAATTTTACGCCTTCAGAGGTCAGGTAATTAGAACGAATAACCGCTGTATTACGGGCTGTATTGCCTCCCGCCAGATAGCCTTTTTCCAGTACCGCAACATTAGTAATACCGTGATACTTCGCCAGGTAGTAAGCAATAGCAAGACCATGCCCTCCCCCGCCGATAATCACCACATCATAGTGTGGTTTCAGATCCTTCGGTGCCGGGAGATCGACTTCAGCAGGATAAGCTGATGACAAGCCGTACTTTAATAATGCGAATGGCATAATGAACTCCTTACTTAGCCAGGCTGGCTTAGTACTGCCTGTTGTGTTTGTAATTCAGCGGCTAACACGGTGTTCTGCATCAGGCAGGCAATAGTCATCGGGCCTACGCCGCCAGGTACAGGAGTGATCGCTCCGGCGACCATGCTGACGCTGTCATAATCGACATCGCCGATCAGTCGGGTACTGCCATCAGCAAGGGTAATACGGTTAATTCCCACATCAATAACCAATGCTCCTGGCTTGATCCAGCTGGCTTCTATCATCTGTGGCTGTCCGACTGCAGCAATCAGAATATCCGCCTGGCGGGCAAGCTGTGCCGCATTCTGGCTACGGGAATGTAAGGTGGTCACTGAACAGTGGGCGTGCAGTAACAAGCTGGCCATAGGTTTTCCGACAATATTTGAACGCCCGACCACCACAGCATGTTTTCCGGTCAAATCACCGCCATACTCCTGTAATAGTAATAAGCAGCCCAATGGGGTACAGGGCGTTATCACCCGTTGTCCCTGCAACAATCCACCGGCATTTTGCGGATGAAAACCGTCAACATCTTTTAGCGGTGAAATGGCGCGGACAATCGCAGCTTCATTAATACCTTTCGGTAATGGTAGCTGTACCAGAATACCGTGGACCTGAAGGTCTTTATTCAGACCCTCAATCGTGGACAGTAATTCAGCCTCCGTTAACTGGCTGTCAAAACATAATTCGACAGACTTTATTCCGGTCTTTTCTGCAATATGTAATTTATTGCGGACATAGATCTGACTGGCAGCATCATCTCCGACAAGAATAACGGCAAGGCACGGATAAACTCCCCGTTTTTTTAACTCATCAACCTCCCTGCGGGTATTCTCCAGTAAGGATTCAGCACTTTTTTTTCCATCAATTTTTTTAGCAACAGCCTGAGAGTTTAATAAAGTCGACATCAGAAAATCACCGTTTTATTTTCATCAAGGAAAATGCGATGTTCAGTGTGATATTTCACCGCACGGGCAAGAGCAATTGTCTCGGTATTTCGGCCTGCGACCACCAGATCATTTGGCCGGTAGGTGTGATCTACCCGCTGCACTTCCTGATCAATAATCGGCCCTTCATCAAGGTCTGAAGTGACATAATGCGCCGTTGCACCAATCAGTTTTACCCCACGCTGATAGGCCTGGTGATAAGGTGAAGCCCCTTTAAAACCCGGCAGAAATGAATGATGGATATTTATCGCCTTACCGGCCAGTTTTTTGCATAAACTATCACTGAGAATTTGCATATAACGGGCAAGAACAACCAGTTCAGTCTGCGTTTCCTCAACGATATTTAATAGCTCAGCTTCCTGTTGTGGTTTATTTTCTTTGTTTACAGGAAGATAAACAAAACGGATCCCTTCACGTTCAGCCATTGGACGTAAATCAAGATGATTTGAAACTATCGCGGTAATATTTATGTTTAGCTCACCTTTATTTCTTCGGTAGAGAAGATCTGTCAGGCAGTGGTCAAACTTACTGACCATTAATACGACCCGCATTGGTTTCGCCGTATCAAAAATATCCCATTTCATATTCAGTTTTTCTGCTACAACAGAAAAACCAGGTTTAATACTTTCAATATCGGCACTGACATCATTATCAAAACGGAAACGGGCACGTAAAAAAAGATGGCCGAGATGCTCGTCATCAAACTGAGATAACTCACTGATATAACATTTACTTTCACTCAGGAAACCGGTAACGGCTGAAATAATTCCCGAGTTAGCCGGACAGGTTGCGGTAATGATAAAATCACTGACTGTCGAAGACATAGTAACTCCGATTATATGAAAGGTTAGCTTTATATATAAATAAAAAAAGAACCATGATCAAACAATAGTCACTCGCAGATTCTTATGTAACAGATTTAATTCATATCATCATCCTTGTCCAGTAAGTTTTTAAAAACAGTCCATTTAATTTTTAAAGAAACTCATTATTCAAATATGAAAATCGCTTTTCATATATAAATACTTATCCGCTGAACTTTTATTAGTGAAAATAACTTCACTGTATGAAAAAAAGTGCCCTGAAATAAGTCACCATTTTGGTGAAACAGATTACTCCGCAATTCATCACTGCTAATAGAATTTTAAAATAATCATCAGTTATACGCCGATCAGGCGAGCCTGGAATAAGAAATACCAAAACAAATAACAAAAAATCAATATGTTATAAAAAATACTCCCTGTATCACCGGTTTTGGCACAGCTTCTGCATTTTCCTGTCAGTGAAAAAATATTCCTGACGGGAATGTATCCTGGCCCACGTATCCCAGAGACGTGCCCAATGTCATCGTTTTAAGAGGTAGTTATGTCACCTGAACAAGCTATGCAGTTTTTACAGGACAATAATGTGCGATACCTCCTCGCTCAGTTTGTTGATATTCATGGTGCGGCAAAAACGAAATCTGTACCCGCAAAATGCCTGATGGATGTGGTCGAAAAAGGGGCCGGTTTTGCCGGATTCGCAATATCAGGAATGGGGATGCAGCCTAACGGACCTGACTTTAGTGCTCGGGGTGATCTGACGACATTATCTCTGGTGCCCTGGCAGCCGGGCTACGCCCGTATTGTCTGCAATGGTTATGTGAATAATCAGCCACACAATTGTGATAGCCGTGTGGTTCTTCTGAAACAGGTGGCACGATTACAGGAAAAAGGCTGGGTACTGAACAGCGGCCTGGAACCGGAATTCTCTCTGTTCAGGCGGGGGGAAAACGGCGAAATTTTACCTGCTGACAATAGCGATACGCTGGCGAAACCCTGCTACGACTATAAAGGACTGTCCAGGGTCAGACCGTTTCTGGAGAAGCTGACCGAGTCATTACAGGGGGCCGGATTCGATGTCTATCAGATTGACCATGAAGACGCCAATGGGCAGTTCGAAATAAATTATACCTACAGCGATGCATTAACCTCGGCAGACCGTTTCACCTTTGTCCGTATGGCTGCCGCTGAAATTGCTTATGCGCAAAATTTACTCTGTTCTTTTATGCCAAAACCTTTCGCGGATCGACCGGGTAACGGGATGCACTTCCATCTGTCGATGTCTGACCATCAGGGAAATAATATTTTTTATGACCCGAACGATCCCCGCGGACTGGGTTTATCAAAAATGGCCTATCACTTTATGGCCGGTATGCTACATCACGCAAAAGCCCTGTGCGCTTTTGCCGCCCCTACCGTTAACTCCTACAAACGTTTAACCGGCGGAGGATCGGCAACCGGTGCTACCTGGGCACCGGTATTTATTACCTATGGCGATAATAATCGCTCCGCCATGATACGCATTCCTCATGGCCGCCTTGAATTACGGTTGCCAGATACGGGAGCAAATCCTTATTTAGTGCATGCGGCGATCATTGCAGCCGGACTGGATGGCGTGGCTCGTCAACTCGATCCGGGTAAAGGCCAGAGTGGAAATCTTTATGCTTTCACTCCGCAGGAGTGCCGGCGTGAAGGGATTGAACTGCTGCCGCAGAATCTGAAAGAAGCTCTCGATGAACTGGAGCGCGATGAAATCCTTCGGGAAAGCATGGGGCCGGAAATTGTCGATGAATTTATCAAGGTCAAACGCCAGGAATGGCACGAGTATCACCGTCATGTTAGCGAGTGGGAAACACGCCGCTACCTTGAATTCTTTTAATTGTAACGCCGAAAAGTAAAGGAAATCCTATGTGTGGAATTGTCGGTCTCTACTTTAAAAATGCTTCCCTCGAACAACAGCTCGGCAAACTCTTTCGTCCGATGCTGATTTCGATGACTGAACGTGGCTGTGATAGTGCAGGGTTTGCCATCTACGGTGATGAATATGACGGTGGCATAAAACTGACCCTGCGTTCTGATAATCCGGACTTTGACTGGAACAGCCTGGCTGATCGTCTGGCAACCGAGTTTGGGGCGCTGGATGGCTGGTTCCGTAATAACAGTGTTGCTGTCTTTAAATTACCGGCCAGCGAATCACAGGCATTATCCTGGCTGGCACTGCATGCACCGGAAGCAGACGTACTTAGCGCCGGACACAGTATCGAAATACTGAAAGGCGTCGGTTTACCTGCCGAAGTTGCTGATAAATATTCTCTGGAACAGATGAAAGGCAGCCATGCTATCGGTCATACCCGACTTGCGACTGAAAGTGCCGTAACCATTGAAGGCAGTCATCCTTTTTCTACCGGGATGGATCTCTGTCTGGTGCATAACGGCTCACTTTCCAACCATAACCGGTTACGAGAAAAACTGAAACGTGAAGGGATCCACTTCAAAACTGAGAACGATTCTGAAGTTGCTGCCGGTTATTTAGCATGGCGCTTATCACAAGGTGATTCACTGAAAACCTCCCTTGAACATGCCCTGAAAGATCTTGATGGCTTTTTCACATTCACTATTGGTACCCGTGACGGATTTGCAGTACTGCGTGATCCGATCGCCTGCAAGCCGGCCGTGATTGCCGAAACAGATGATTATGTGGCAATGGCATCAGAGTACCGTGCACTGGCCAACTTGCCGGGAATTAAAGATGCCAGAGTCTGGGAACCTGAACCGGCAAAACTGTATGTATGGGAACGTGGCGTGACACAGTCTGAAGGAGCGGTATAACAATGAAAACTTACGATTTAACTCAGGGTGTACGTGAACTCAATCAGGCTCTGCATGATGCAGACTGCACAGCAGAAACCAAACAGTGGCAGGTCATTAACCCCGATGGTGCGCACAATATCGCCTGCGGCGTAAATGCTGATGTCAGTATTAATATCGATGGTCATGCCGGTTATTACTGTGCCGGGATGAATCAGCAAGCATCCGTCACAATTAATGGTAATGCCGGTGTCGGACTCGCAGAAAACATCATGTCAGGTACTGTCCGGGTGAAAGGAGATGCTTCCCAATCGGCGGGAGCTACCGGCAATGGCGGTCTGCTGATTATTGAAGGAAATGCGGCTGCACGATGTGGTATTTCCATGAAAGGTATCGATATTGTCGTTAAAGGTAATATTGGTCCAATGAGTGCATTTATGGCCCAGGCAGGATGCCTGGTCGTGTGTGGTGATGCGGGAGAAGCTCTGGGGGATTCCCTGTATGAAGCCCGTATTTATGTAAAAGGAAAAGTCGCGTCTCTGGGCGCTGATTGTGTACAGAAAGAGATGCGGCCGGAACATATTGAAGAGCTGGGGCTGTTATTACAACAGGCAGGGTTTGATGAATCACCCACGCTATTCACCCGCTATGGATCAGCACGGCAACTCTACAATTTTAAAGTGGATAACGCGTCCGCGTACTAATAAAGGAACATAATATGACTGATAAATATAATCCGGCGTTACGCGAATCCGCCACCTATAACCGTACCGTCATTGCAGAAATTCAGCGGGCCGCAGAAACCGGAATTTATGATATTCGCGGCTGGGGGGCCAAACGCAAGGTCCCGCACTTCGATGACTTGCTATTCCTCGGGGCCAGTATGTCCCGCTATCCCCTGGAAGGTTATCGCGAAAAATGCAGTACCGAAGTCGTACTGGGAAGCCGTTATGCTAAAAAACCGCTGGTGATCAGCACCCCGGTAACTATCGCAGGCATGAGCTTCGGTGCTCTGTCAGCGCAGGCTAAAGAAGCGCTGGGCCGTGGCGCTTCAGCGGTAGGTACTTCAACCACCACCGGAGACGGTGGTATGACAGCAGAAGAGCGTGGTCAGTCCAGTAAACTGGTATATCAGTACCTTCCGTCACGTTATGGCATGAACCCTGATGATCTGCGTAAAGCCGATGCGATTGAAGTTGTTTTGGGTCAGGGTGCAAAACCGGGCGGCGGCGGGATGTTGCTGGGACAGAAAATATCAGAACGTGTGGCAAAAATGCGTTGTCTGCCGCAAGGCATTGACCAGCGTAGTGCCTGCCGCCACCCGGACTGGACCGGCCCGGATGACCTGGCAATCAAAATTGCCGAACTGCGGGAAATTACTGACTGGCAGGTACCCATTTATGTCAAAGTCGGCGCAACACGTACCTACTATGATGTCAAGCTGGCAGTTCAGGCCGGCGCAGACGTTGTAGTCGTGGACGGTATGCAAGGGGGGACTGCAGCAACCCAGGATGTGTTTATTGAGCATGTAGGTATTCCTACGATGGCTGCGATACCTCAGGCAGTACAGGCATTACAGGAACTGGGGATGCATCGTGAAGTGCAGCTGATTATCTCGGGCGGGATCCGTAATGGCGCCGATGTTGCAAAAGCTATTGCCCTCGGTGCCGATGCTGTTGCTATTGGGACGGCCGCATTGATTGCACTCGGTGATAATAACCCGCGTTATGCCGAAGAGTACCAGCAACTCGGTTCTGCCGCCGGCTTTTATGATGACTTCCAGGAGGGCAAAGATCCGGCAGGGATTACCACCCAGGATCCGACACTGAGCCAGAGACTCGATCCGATCATTGCCGGAAAAAAACTGGCTAACTACCTGCGGGTGCTGACTCTTGAGGCACAAACCCTCGCCAGAGCCTGCGGTAAATCGCACCTGCATAACCTGGAACCTGAAGACCTTGTCGCGCTGAATGTTGAGGCTGCAGCCATGGCACGGGTTCCTCTGGCCGGAACACACTGGATCCCCGGCCAGCAATATAAATAACCCCGCTTCCTGTTACGGGCCTCAGTGACAGAGGCCCGTTAATCTGTCACTACTGAGGTACCTCATGAAACAAACAATGCTGCTGGCGTTGCCGGTTTTACTGTGCAGTTTTCCGGTATTCGCTGCACCTGTATTAAACAGTGGTGATACAGCGTTTATGTTTATCACGGCCTCACTGGTATTGCTGATGACATTACCGGGACTGGCCCTGTTTTACGGCGGGATGGCACAAAGTAAAAATGTATTATCCGTATTAACGCAAGTATTTAGCGTCACGGCACTGACTGGCGTTATTTTTGTTTTGTATGGCTACAGCTTTTCATTTACCGATGGTCACTCACTAAACCCTGTAATTGGCAGTGGTCAGAAAGTTTTTCTGCGGAATATCACTACAGATTCCCTCACCGGTACCGTACCGGAATATGTTTATGTCTTCTTTATGCTGACTTTTGCTGCCATCACTCCGGCGCTAATTACCGGCGCATTTGCTGAACGGATACGCTTCTCTTCGATGCTGGTTTTTATTGCTCTGTGGGCCACTATTAACTATATCCCGCTGGCACATATGGCCTGGGGCGGCGGCTGGATCGCTGCATTGTCGGTACAGGATTTTGCCGGGGGCGATGTTGTACATATTAATTCCGGGGTAGCCGCCCTGACGGCTGCAATCATGATTGGCCGTCGTCAGCAATTTCGGACATCCGCACTGATTCCCCACAATATGACAATGACGATGACCGGCGGCTCTCTGCTGATGCTCGGCTGGCTGGGTTTTTGCGGCGGCTGTGCGCTGGCAGCTAACGGTTACAGTATGCTGGTGATTCTTAATACCCTGCTGGGCGGATTCGGAGGAGCGCTGTCCTGGATGCTTCTCGAATGGCGGATTCATAAACGTCCCGGTTTACTTGGCATTATTACCGGTGCCGTGGCGGGGATGGTCGGAATTACTCCGGCCTGCGGATATACCGGACCTGCCGGGGCAATCTGTGTCGGCTTACTGACCGCGCCTGTGTGTCTGTTTTTTATTGGCCGAATTAAACAACGTCTGAATATTGACGACGCCTTCGATGTCTTCGCTATTCATGGTATCGGCGGTATTGTCGGGGGAATACTGACCCCCGTGTTTGCCCTGACCCTTCTGGGAGGAAGCGGTTTTTCTGCCGGACGTCACCTTACGGAACAATTACTGGTGAATGTCGGAGTCATTCTGTTTACTCTCGTCTTTTCTGCACTGACCAGCTGGATTGCTTTAATGCTGGCGGCAAAAATATGCGGCGGATTGCGCACCAGCCGTGAAAACGAAACAGAAGGCCTGGATATTACAGAACACGGTGAAACCGGATATCGTTTCGGTAATAACTAGCCCACAGCCTGTCAGTGATAAGGAAAATCTTTCACTGACAGGCTATTCACTCCGCCCATAACAACAAACACACCGTGCCCGCGCTGCTATTCTGCAAATTTTTCTCCCCAGTCACGCATGCTCAGTAATACAGGTTCAAGGCTCCTTCCCAGCCTGGTCAGTGAATATTCGACACGGGGAGGGACTTCCGGATAAATTTTGCGGGTAACTATCCCATCAGCTTCCAGTTCACGCAATTGCAGTGTCATCATTCTGGGTGTGGCAGATGCTGTTCGCCTGCATAACTGGTTAAACCTTAAGGTTCCGCCAAGAAGATGGAATAAAATCACGGGCTTCCAGACACCGCCAATCACAGACAACGTAACTTCAACGGCACACCCGGTACGCTGAGGTTTCCGTATCCGTGATTTACTCACTGTTTTATTCTGCTCTTCACTATCATTCATGATACTACCTGCTTTATTTGTACGTACTTACAATAAATATATTTTCCTGTCAGGCTACTCTTTTTACAAGGAGCATCATTATGAAAGGCTATATCCTGACAGGAAATATTTCACCGGCACTTCATCTGACAGAGTTACCGGCACTGGAACCCGGCGAAGAACAGGTGCGAGTAGATATAAAAGCGGTTTCTCTGAACTACCGTGATCTGCTGGTCGCAGAGCAGACACAAGGAGATATTCCTCTTTCCGACGGAGCCGGCGTTATCAGTGCAGTTGGTTCAAAAGTCACCGGATTAAAGGTCGGTGACCGGGTGGTGATCGGTTTTATGCCCGGCTGGGCAGAAGGCGAATTTTCTGCAGAAAAGCAGGCCAGCTCCCTCGGCGGGCCGGGAGTTAATGGTGTGCTGACAGAACAGGTCAGGGTACCGGCTTCCGGTGTCACCCTTATCCCGGACAGCATGTCATTCGAACAGGCCGCCACCTTGCCGTGTGCCGGTGTCACTGCATGGTCAGCACTGTTTGAACGTCGTCCGTTGCAACCCGGGGAAACCGTCTTACTGCTGGGTACCGGAGGGGTTTCTGTGTTCGCACTTCAGCTGGCAAAACTGGCGGGAGCGCGCGTCATTATCACCTCTTCTTCCGATGAGAAACTACAACGGGCGAAAGCTCTGGGGGCGGATTACACCATCAATTATAAAACGAACCCTGCATGGGCTGATGAGGTTCTGTCACTGACCAACGGCACAGGCGCAGACTTAACAGTAGATGTTGCCGGTCCTCAGACATTAAATGACTCCCTGAAAGCGACCCGGTTTGGCGGACGTATCTCTCTGATGGGCGTACTCACCGGTTTCAGAGGTCCCATTGATACACTGTCTGTTCTTGAGAAACGTATCACACTGCAAGGGATTTATGTCGGCCCTGTCAGTACTCTCAGCTCACTGGTCAGGACCGGTATCGAGCCTTATATTGATCAGGTTTTTGACTTCTGCGAAGCAGAGTCTGCCTATACAACGCTGAGAGAGAAGAGCCATTTCGGTAAACTGGTCATTCGTATTTAGTATCCAAAGGTATAAACCGGCCGGAGCCTAATCTCCTCCGCCACGAGTAAAAAGGCGGCAACGTTATCCGCTGCCGCCTGTGTGCTCTCCGGAATATCACCAACCCGTTACGGGCCGGCTTTACCCTTCAGCCGGATTATTTATGAACGTAATAACTTGCATAACGTGACTGTTCAATATTGGCAGTCCAGCGGCCTGCAACCACATTATTATCCCAGCCATACCAGTTCGGGTAAGAGGCTGATGCAATCCCAATTGAGCAGTTAGTGGTCGGGTTATGGACATACCCCCCGCGATAGCTTCCCTGTGTCCAGCGCCGTACGACGACCTGAATCGGCTGAGCGTAATAGCCGGGAGCAACATTGATATTCCAGTTGTAGTTAGTGCTGAAACTTTGCTGATGGCTATAGTTAGCACTCACATTGAACAGACTCAATGCATCACCAATCACCGGTATTTTACTCAGATTTAAACCTACGGTGCCGCCCCACTGATAACCCGTGGTTTTGGTCTGTCCCCAGATATAAGTACAGCCAGTCACGCCGCCAGAGCCTTTCGGACATAAATACACCGGCCCGCGCCAGATCCAGTCTTCCCAGGTATTGCGATCCTGAGTCTGGGCAAAGGCTTTCGAATTACTGGTCAGTAATACATTTTCTGTATGTCCGACAAAACAGGTGGCCGCAAAACTATTCGATAGCGGAATCAGTGCCGCTAATAATGTCAGTGAAATTTTCTTCATTATTTGTCCCCTGAATTATTGGAAGATCTGGTCCGGCGTATTATCGGAACTCACAGACGACGTGGTTTTCTCGTCTGAGAATAATTCGGCAGAGTACTGGCTGGTTGTCAGCTCAACCGGCGTCATCAGATAACCATCACCTGACGGTGATGTTTTAAACATAATGGCATCTGCCGCAACTGAAGACCCGATAATCTGACTGGCTAACTGCGCGGCTTTGGTACTGCCTTTACTGCCATCGAAAATAACCTGTTTGCCATTATTTAATGCCTGAATTACCGTGTTTTTTAATGACTGGCCGGCATTCAGTGAATCACCCACTAATAAAATATCGTAATTATCGGCACTGCCTGCGGTATATTTTGTTTTAAGGTAGTTAAATACCCCGCCATTACTGTCAGACAGAGAATAATAGACCGGTGTTGTTGCTGCACTCACTGGTTCCTGAGTTGCTGACGTCTCTGCTGCCATCCCACTGCCAACAAACGTTCCTGCCAGCGAGAAAGCCAGTATGCTTTTCATCATCTTATTCATTATAAACCCCGTAGTTATAGAGAGTGATATATACTGCCAATCGTTTTATATTGAGAACACCTCCTTATATTTATTTTAAATTTACTGATAGGCTGATAATGAGAACTGACCATTACCACATCCATAAGCCTGAGCCGGGTGTGATACCACAGAAAATCCGGCGCCAGGCGGAATAGCGAAAATAACCGATGAGCTGGGTGTAATATTTTTACCCTGACTACTGTTATTCGCCACCAGAATGCCATTAACCATCGCCCGAAGATCAGAAAAGTTATAACAATATCCGTCTCCGGCCACCCGACTCAGTGACGTATTCCCGCCACTGGCTGATATCCATACCATCTCTCCGGTACCATTCACGCCCTGATATATCCCGCTACGTCCGCCAAGACTGGTCAGATGAATATTATTTTTCATAAACCCGACCCACTGGCCGTTATAGCAAATTAAAATACCGGCACTTCCGCCATTGGCAATTAATCCGTCATCACTACAGGGGGTATTCAGTGAGGCACTGCCTTTAATATCCAGATATTCCCTGGCTGTCATCCTCCCGTCAGCGGATATTTTTCCTGCCTGAATTTCTCCGGCCGTTGAAATTCCTTTGTCTTTCCAGACCCTGACCCATTGATCATCATTCATATAGAACCCGCCGTTATGGGTACTATTAATCCAGCCTTTATCTCCGCGGGTTACCAGTGAGCCGCCCACTGAGCGAATATCCGTTTCAGCGGTGATATTGCCACCACTCCATATCCCTGATTTTGCAGAAAGATTACCCGATGATACCCCGTCACTGACCGAGATATCCCGTGCTGTAATCTCGCCGGCATTACGCAACTGATGGCGAGTCAGGTCTATATCCGCATGCATCTGATTCAGCTCCGGATGTCCGGTAACGGCATAACGGTACAGTCTGTCACTTTCACTAAAAACACTATGCATAGTATCTGCAGAGAGTAATATGGCGAGGTGTCCCCGGCTTGCCGGAATTCCGGATAACGCCGTGTTTATCTGCCAGCTGCCATCAACCCCTGTTACCTGATTATCTTCACTGATATATCCCGACTCACCATGCATTAGACGTGCAATATAACGCATTCCTTTTTCACTCAGGGGGTCGCCCTGCCGCGAAAGAAGTAATCCGGTAATATTTTTATTTGTAAGATTGTCGAGGGTAAAAAAAATACTATACTGCTGTCCCTGATTATTCTTCAGAGAGATATTTTTACCCAGATAACCTTGCTGTTGTAATTGCCTGGCGGTGACTGCAACCACTTTTTCTGCCAGCAGCGACTTCTGTAAATCCGCATAATGATCTTTAAGATAATATTCTGCCGCCTCGGAAAAAATATTGGTTTGCCTGGCCGTTACCATCCACTCCTGAAGCTGTAAATAATCACTGTAACGCTGATAACCTATCGGTGCAGCAATAAGAATCAGGGCCAGTACCAGACTCAGTGAAAAAAGAGTATCTCCTCGATGTATTTTTATCATACATTTATTATATCTTTATTAAATTAATGAAACCTGTCATTGACCATAGGGCGAAAGCAACAAAAAAATATGGCGCATAGGGTAATACCCTTTTATTAATCATCAGAGCGGAAAGAAAAAGCAACAAAAAACCACTTCCGGCCACCATACATATTTCACGCCATCCCATCCAGAAACTCATTCCGCTAATAAAAAAGATATCTCCCTGGCCGATAGAGTCCTGATTTATGGACAGCGAAATTATCCTTACCAGCTGAAATGATGAAAAGAAAACCACCCAGACAATAGAGCAGTTGATTATTTTATCAGTGCCACATTGTAATAAGATGATTAATAATCCGCTCAGCGTGAAACTCATCGTAAAACGTAATGGCAGCCAGAAATTACTGATATCAATAACGGTAAATAAAATTCCCCATACTAAAAACACCCCGATCACTGGCGGGCTGGCGGGAGGTTCAGGCACCACCAGATACATACCGTAGAGTGCACTGAACATCCCCGTCACTGACAGCATCAGCGTAGCTGCGGGCTGGATCCCCTGATGTCCGCGAATAAATTGTTGTGACTGCCTGACCATCAGGATACCCGCCGGGATAAATAACAGTATGCTGCTGAGCATTAGTCCTCCTCCCGCTGTGAATACCTGATATATGTCAGATAAACCTTATGAATATAGCGCTGCCTTGCCGGATCCCGGCCCTGTAAAAAACCCGTATTATAGGTCGCCAGACAGGCCCAGTTATTGCCACAATACCTCAGGTGACGGGCCAGAATCGCGGCTCCGGTGTCAATATTCAGGCACCCGTCTTTCAGCAAATCAGCTGCCGAGGTGATCCGATGCTGGCGGATAAGCCCGGCAATATGTACCGAATTAATCTGCATTAAGCCATAATCCCTGCTGATAACCCGGCCCTGCAGGTTCCGGTTAACACCGATACGGTCAGCCACACCATGACTCTCAACCTCACTGATCGCCCTCAGTAAATTCACATTAAGATGGTAATGGCGGGCCGAACTTTCAAAACAATCGGCGGCAGTACAATGCAGGGATAACAGGGATAACACAGCAAGCAGCCAGCCTTTCATGCTGTCAGTTCGCGCTGTAAAATTCGAGACGGTTATTATCCTTACCGCCCTCTGCAGACTGGCAATCTGCTGCTGCCATCGCCGCCCCCTGACTACTGGTATAATCATGGCCGTTGACACGGATATGATCGATAAAGGTGGTACTGCCGAGTTTAGTGATCAGTGTGGTACAGGCTTCGTCAGGAACACCGTCATAGCGCAGTACAAACCCGCTATCACTCCCCTGTCCTGATACACTGTCCGGAGCCAGAGTGACACTTTTCCCCCACAGGTTATTCAGAATTGCCTGCCCGGACGATTTATCTCCCATAATCGCCATATTGCCAGGCGCACCACCAAAACGGATCAGCGCCCCGGTCATTTCCCGGTCAGAAGCGAACTGATAACTCCCTCCGACTTTCAGCATATTACGGGTATTGGTCATCAACTCACTGATATTCCCCATCTCAGTATTAGTATCATTACGGCTGAATAACCCGCTTCCCACACTGATGCCAATCACCAGAACAATAAGTGAGATAGTGATCCAGATTCCGGCTTCGAACAACGAGATAGCACCCCGATGTACCCGTGTTGCTGTAGTCATTTTTTTTCCTCTGATCATTGATGCACCGAAATAAGATTGTTCAGATCCTGGGTAGAAAGCAGAATTAAAATCATGTAGCCGGCATTCAGGCTAAGGCAGACATATCCTGTCATTGTTGCCGTTCTCTTGATCTGCTGAACTGTTTTTACCAGCCAGTCGCTGGCAAAATTCTCAATAATATTTTCCGCATTATCTGCGGCAGTCAGTACCCGTAGCTTTTTGACAGTTTCTGCTGAAGGGAAGGCATATCCCGTCGCAAAAAGCGCTGCCCCCAGATGTTTACCCTGCCAGACCTGCTGCAAAGTGGCCTCCAGCCTTTCGTACAGCCAGGGAGAAGCCCGCTGCATTAACTGCCGGAGACTCTGCTCTGTTTTTACCTGAGCACGTAATAAGGCAGAAATATTCAGCAGGAAACTGACACCCTGAATATCCCGGTACAGTTTCCACGGCAGCAGGTGATCAAGCAGATGGCAGCGTACCCGCCCTGTCAGATTAGGCAGTGACCAGATAACCCACGCCAGCAGTAAAATAGTGCCTGTGATAATGAACAATAGGTTATCGCTCAGGCCGCGGGACAGGACAGATAAAGCACGCAGTGATCCCTGCCACTGGTCTTCACTGACCAGCGCCGCCAGACGCGGAAGAAAACGATGGCTGACCAGCTGAACCATAAACAGACAAGACACCAGCAGCAGGCACGGGTAAGCCAGTGCCGAACTGCAGGCGGAACGCATCTCCTTTGTTGCTCTGGCGATGGTCATGGCACGGCGAATCGCGGCAGCAAGATCTCCGTCACTGACGCCGGTACTGAGAAGTAAAAGTTCCTGTTCCGGCACCCAGCCACGTAAACCTTTATCCAGCGACATACCGCAGGTCAGTGCTTCAGCGATGTCCTGCAGGCAGTAAACCCGAGGGCTTTTTGCCGAACGATCACTGAGGATCAGCGTATTGACGGCATCAGCCAGTTTGAACTGGTTTTCCAGTAAAAAAGCTAAATCATCGTACAGACTGATCCGGTCATTACCGGAAAAAGTTTTTAATGCCAGCTGACGGCTCAGGCGTTCACTGTGCTCATGCCACGGCAGACTCTGTTTCATTGCCCGCCACCTCCCTGCGCTATATGATCTTCATCTAAAGGACTGATCAAATCGGCTTCGAGGGGATCGGCCATCCCCTGGCGGAGATAATCTTTCAGATGGGCGGTACGGGTAATCCCCTGCTGGTGTTCCAGCCAGTAATCACGGGCTGCTGCTTTACCTTTATAGCGATACAGTTCCATAAACCGCGCATCAGGCCGGATCACCTCAGCGATCATTTTCCGGCCGACGGTACCCTGCCAGCACTCAGGACATCCGTCCGGATGACGGAAACAGAGTTTTTCTGCATCACAATGTTGCTGCAGAAATTCCCGCTGTTGTCCGGAGAGAAAGGGTAATTTTTGCTGCCAGCTCAGTTTGCAATTCGGACAAAGTACCGCAATCAGCCGCTGTGCTATCAGACCAATCACCAGCTGAGCATCGGCAATTTCGGGCAACGGCACCCGCAGGGTGTCCGTCAGTCGCTCAAGAATCCCGATAGCGTCGTTGGCGTGCAGTGTTGTTTGTACCAGATGGCCAGACTTTGCAGCACTCAGGGCCGCTCTGACCGAGTTATGATCACGGATCTCACCGATGATCATTGCGTCAGGATCCAGACGCAGCGCCGAAGAGATCCCGCGCGACCATGCCTGGCTTAGCGCTTGCGGATCGGTACGATCGGCAATTACCGGTGTCTGTACCGCACCCGGGATCATCCCTTCGGGCGGATCCTCAATCGTTAACAGTCGTTTACTCTCTAAACTCTGCTGTAGATAAAGCCGGCTGAAACAGCGCAGAGACGTACTTTTACCGGACCCCGTCGGCCCGGAAATAATAATGATCCCTTCCGGACGGCTTAGCATACGGGTAATTAATGTCTGTTGTGCTGGCAGGAATCCCAGTCCGTGCGGTGTCGGCAGTGATTCACTGTCATCAGGTAATAGACGCATAACAACATATAAGCCGAATTCAGCAGGTGTGTGGGCATAACGTGCGCCGAAAATCCCCAGTTGTCCGACAAACTCGCTGCGTAACCGGCCATCCTGAGCTCTGTTGGCATTAAAACTCTTTTCGGTCACATCGCACATAGAGAGTACGATGGTGGCCGCCAACTGCAAACCTTCTTCACGCTCCAGTTGCGCCACAGTCCGGAGCTGGCCATGGATCCGCAGCTGTACCAGGGTGACATCCTGATAGCCAATCAGCAGGTGAATATCTGACGCATTCAGCTTCACCGCCTGACGAAAATAGCTGATCACCCGTGACTGTTGCTCTGAACGGCTCATCTCCGTGGCTGCCCGGCCACTGTCCTGACTGCTCTGTAACTGGCGCAGTTGATCAAGATGCACCGGTTCAAACCGGGTCGCGGGTGCCTGACGCAGTAAGCCCGCCAGTGCCGAGGCTGTCAGAGGGTCATGGCGGTGAGCTTCAGAGAAATAGACCCTGGGTTCCTCTGCTGAATGATCGATATAGATATACGCAGAAATATCCTGGCGATTAATCATTGTTACCCCCGCTGAATGCCAGCAGCTTCGGCGCTTCCCCGGCTCTGCCGATCATCACTTGCCGGGCAGTAATGGCAATAACACGGTACTGACCGTCGGGTAAGAGTGTATTTTTTGTGACAGTCAGTGGTTGCCCGCCCGGTATCTGTAACCGGGCATTCAGCTGCTGGCGGTTACCCCAGATTTGGATCACCAGCGGTAACCCGGGCTGTTGTTCACTTTTTACCGGAACCGCTAACCGGGTACCGGCCATATTGTCCGCCACTGGCGGGTTCTCCGCCGCGGGCAAATGTTGCCCGTCTGATATTCCGGCCATTACCGGCGGCTGGTTCGCCTGCAGATATTTATCCAGCTCGCTGCGGGCCCGTGCATTTTCCAGCTTTGCCTGATTAAACAGTGTTTCTTCCTGGATTTTCTCCAGATCACCCAGAGAATATCCGTTCGCCGGATCGGCTGCCAGCGCCCGGCCGCCATATATCAAGCCGATCAGGACGCCCCGTATGCTGAAATTAATCAATTTCATATAAACGTCCTTCCACCGTGAACAATAATTTGCCTTCCGTTCTGCTGATATCCAGCCGGATAAAACTGAGGTTCTGAGCCTGCATCACAGCAGAGCTCAGTAATAAACGCGGACTTAAACCTGTCACCAGCGTAAATGTACGCACAGAATAGTGCGCAGCACCGGCAATCGTCTCGCGTTCTGACAGCTGCAATTGACTGTGGGTACGTTGTGCCAGACTCACCAGCGCCGTTAAAGATACCGTTGTCGCCGCTGCCGTGTGATGTACAGCAACAGCAGGCAGGGCAAGTTGTAACTCAGCTTCATCACCGGCACCCGGCAGGTTAAAGCGGTAAGCCTGCGGGCTAAGGCCATCTGCCGACAACCCGCGGATAAAGTCATCAATGGTGCCTGTCCCTTGCATTGAATAGCGGGCCAGTACACGTGCCGGCTCAGCAGTACAACTGACATGGCTGAGTCCCCAGTCCGCAATCATCACCGGCAGACTAACCAGATGCTGCTGGCAGGCGGCAAGCGCGTCACTGAAAGCGGGCTGATGTGCCCACGGCAGTGTCGGCTGCCCGGCGGCCTGCTGACGTTTCTGCAGCAGTAAGTAGCGTTGCGCAGCATCAATACGCTGCTGCTGTTGCCAGTTGTTCCGCCATAACAGTCCGGAAATCACCAGTGCGCAGAGCACCAGCAGCCCGCCGGCCACTCTGAGCCGGGAACGGTGACCTGACGCTTTCAGTCTGAACTTACGCGGCAGCGGCGAAGACTGTGGCAATAAATCATCAAGACACAGACCCGCGATCCCGTCTCCTTTCCCCTCCCCGCCTGGCGTACGGTATTCATGCCACTGAATATCGGGCCGGTTGAGCAGCAAAAATTGCCGGATATGCTGCCGGATCTCATCGAGACTCCCCAGACGATCGCTGAAAGGTGATAACTCCTTTCCGGCTTTGGCAATAAACCAATACAGCCCTTTTTCCAGCCGGCAGACGGCATAACTGTCGGCTGGCATTTCCCGGAGCACGATCAGTGCCAGCGGATAGCTTTTTTCCCGTCCTTTGCTGTCCGGGGAGAGTTCGATCGTTCCCAGCAGACAGCCCGGGTCTCCGGCTGCTTCCGGGGTCAGAATAACGCGGAAAATATGCGGTACATCAGGCAGTCTCTGCCGGATTTTACGCGCTCCCCGGACCGGCAGGTAACGCCACTCCAGCCCCAGCACCAGTTGCCGGCCGGCGTGCAGGATGCAATATGGTTTTATCCCCGACATCACTGTCACCCCATCAGTACCGGAGTGATCAGAATAACCAGTGCCGACTTCCCTTTACTGCCACCCTCTCCGCCACCAAATAGGAAGAAATGTGAATGGTTAACGCCCTGGTGATCGTCACTGTTACTGACCGACTGATACCCGCTCAGCACCAGAGTCTGGCCTGACTGCATCAATACCCGCTGGGTAAAGATTTTCATCCGGGTTTTCATCAGTTCAATGGATGCATTCTGGCTGGTAAAAGTGCGGAAGGTCGGATCATCTGACATATTAATCGCGAACTGGAGCTGCATACGGGTAGAATCCGGCATCAGATACGGCAGGATAGTCATATTCAGGCCGGTGGTTATCGTCGACTTGCTGATACTGCTGGAAGAACCGACATTCGCCGTATTCTCGGTACTGGTATCGGAGGCATAATCCTGCTGTAAAGCAACCTGCACAGGAACCGCTGACAGGTTAGTGGTCATACTGGATAACTGGGTAACAACACTGAGATGTGTCTGTTCAGCCAGAGCCTTCACCAGGGCCGCACTGCCTTTACCTTTACCGTCCAGAATCGAGATACCACTGCTCATCATTTCACTGGCTGCATCTGAATAAGGTGATGTCAGTGACAGGCCCAGATTGCTGTTATTGAAGACAGCTTTCCAGTCAATGCCCAGCTGATCGTTATCTTTATTATCAATACTATAGACCTGCACATTCAGGACAACCTGGCGGTTGAGCTGCGTATTACGATCACTGATATAACGACCGACATCACTCAATACCTGCGGGGTATCGCGAACCGTAAGCACACCATCCGTGAGATTCATACGCCCTTTTCCCGGTGTCAGCATCATCGAAATAGTACTGGCAATATCACGATACAAGCCGGACTTAATTTCCATAGTGGTCGACTGAGAGGTGGTGTCCGAATCTTTATCAGCCCCGTTTGTCGCGTTCTGACTGCCGGCCGTGGTTGTATTATTCTGATTTTGAGAGGAAGTCGTGCCACTGACCGTGCGGGAATAAAAGCTGGCATTATTATCCATAAATAATACAGGGAATGTTTTGGTCGCCAGGTAAGAGATAACAACCCGCTGCCCCTGATATTCCCAGCTCAGTCCCTGGCGGGCAGTGATATTATCCAGCAGTCCGGATACCGGTCCCTGCCAGAAAATATTATTCAGTCCGGAGTTGGCGGAGATTGTATTATCCGGCGCCCCGCTTTCGGGTAAAGGATCGTTCATGGCAGGTTCACGGGTAGTATAACCTTCGGTACTGTCTTGTTTATTCAGTGCATCGGGAGTGATTGTGACAGGAATATGACACTGTTCGGTAATCAGTGAAGAAATCGCTTCAAGCCGGATATCACCCGGATGATTAATGGTCAGATTACAGGCAGGCAAATTGCTGTGACTGCTACGGGAGTTATTTAATGGTTCCGGATTAATCCATTGAGACTGTTCATTAATAACATAGGGATGCGACTTATTAAATGGCATCATAGCATCGGCTTGTGACGTCAGTTGATTATTATTTTTTTCAATGTCACTTATTCTCTGCCAGCTGCTACAGCCGGATAATTGAACAAAAACTAATGATAACATTGCCAGTGTGTTATTTTTTTTGAAATTCATAAACCATTTTATTCCTGGTAATAATAAATAATACTTCCGTCACTGATATCAGGAGGGATATCAATACTGACTGCTTTTCCCTCCATGTCATATAGCTGCTGAGAACGCAGTGTATAAAACAGTCTGCTATGATGACTGAGTAGCATCAGACAGCCTGTTAATCCGGGCTTATCCGCCGTCCATATAAAATGCTGTCCGCCACGCTGCTCGTAATGCAGAATGATCTCGCCGCTGATGTCTTTCTCTGGCATATCCGCGTCTGAATACTGCCACCGTGCCACGGCATGCAGGAAAAATATCGCCTGACGCTGGCAATTCTGGTCACTGATCTCTGTCTGAACCTGCTCCTGTGGTGACAAAAAACTGAATAATAATCCCCCGAGAAAAACTGATAAGATCCAGTAGTACATAATACGGACTCTTAGCGGGTATCGATTACCACCAGACACTGACTCTGATGAATATGAGCATACAGTGGTATCTGTGCTGCTGAATACAGGTTAATTATTTTTGTCACCGAGGATAAATAATCTCCCTGAAAAATAAGAGGTGCATCGACAGGATAATCTACATGCGTCTCCCAGATTATTTCCCAGTGCTCCATTCCGCGGATATCACAGCCTGTTTCGGCAGACCATTGCACCATTCCTTGCTTCAGAGTCATCCCCGCCGGAATGTCATAATTTTGTTTTCTGCTGATCACCGGGGGATAACTATCCCCCGAAAACTGGCTATATCCGGCAGCATTTACCATCGGAGAAAATAGTAAAAATGTCACAAGTAAAAATACTATATTCCTAGTCACTGATTATTTTCTCTGGCCAGAATAAATATTAAATAGCACTAATTGTTAATTATTAAATTCAGTATAAGGAGCCTGATTTACTTAAGCAAACAAAAGTTTACGAAATCCTTACCATGCAACCTAAATAAGATGATACCTCTTTAATCTGGATGTATAACCAACAAATACCAACACTAAACCACAAAAAAAATAAATAAACAGATTTTAAAACTAATTAGCTGGTTAATGATCACTTTGTTTATTTGAAGGTAAGTTATTATCATTATAATAACTACAGAGTCTGCATTTTTGTTTCACTTTTATGACAAAAAATTATTTTTTTCATATTTATAATTATCCGAGTGATTATTAAGATGATGCCAAATAATAAAAATAATATTCCGCATAATAACAGCAGATTAATCTGCCATAACACTTTCGGCAGATGATAAATAGGGATAAATTTCAGGATGGCCGGACAGCGGGTGAATAAATTTACCCGGGGGTATAACGAGACACATCGTCACAGCACAATACGCGATATGGCACCGGCAGAGAGATATTACGGAGAAGCACCTGCACTGTTGAAATAACGGGATACATTGTACCGGAGTACGAGACAGCAACGTTCTCAACGCAAGTCAGAGAAAATGAGAAAGTGGTAATCTGAGAGACCGGGCTCTCTCTGCATCAGCAGCCGGTAAACAGGCTGTTTAGATTAACCCGGGATAACAGCGGTTCTGATACTTACCGGTTAACGCAGCGCCTGTTTTATAACCAAAATTTACCGGGTGCTTTTAGAGTCATATATATATATCATTACATTCGTTAAAATAATTAATGATTTGAGGATATTATGAAACCGACGCTGGTGTTTTTCTCTGCTTTATTTTTATCGGGTTGTGCCTTAACACCGAAAGTAGAAACAGTACAAAGCTATTGGATCTACGATATCAAAACCAATAAAACTCCATCCCAATTAGAAGACTCTGTTGTTAGTGCTATACAATCTCAGATGTCATCATTAGCAGTAGTCAGAAATATTCCGGAAGCATCATTACCTGAGAAACCAGGACGATTCATAATGAGTGATGCGTTCTCAAACACCAACTTTGCTGCATTAGCAGCAAATAGCGGAGTCTCATTGAAAATGGTCACCTGTGACGGAGCCTTAGCGACAGCGAGGTCTGATGATACAGGGATGCAAAGCTGGGGGGAAAACACAACCTTCAATAGTTGTTTATGGCAATACAACGGCGGTTACCATTTAGACATTGTTGTGTCATTCACTAATGAGAGTGGTGGTTATGATGCTAAGTCTATAGCTAAAGCGATAATGACTCCGCTGATAGGAAACAGCCAAAATCTCATCCCTGTCCGAATTAATAACATTGAAAAACAAATATCGGAAGGTGGAGAAAATATTAAGTTAGTTGATAGTTATAAAGGATAACAAAAACTACTACTAAAACGCGGGAGATTACCAGGACCTGACCGGATCACAATTCAACCATTTTTCTGTGCAACTGACGGCAGGTTGTGACTGGCCACTGACTGCAGGGAAACGAGTATACAATTACGGATTATCCGCCTGGTGATCATCCCATAAAATATCGTGAGGACATCATAAAGATTGCAGCATTGTATAGACTGTCAGAAAGCAATAATGAATTAATTATCTTAACTAAATGATTGTGTGAAGAGCTGCGTATCCGTCGGCTTTCTGTCTTTGCTGGAAACCAGTGCGACAGAAGGTTGCTGGTAGGGCGCTACGCCGATCAGACCTGGCAGTCGTATGCTGCTGAACGCGCGTGAAGCGCGACCTGTCGCTGGCGCTGTACCTATAAGTCATTGTTCAAAGAAGAACGACAGACGCCGGGCCAGGGTAAAAAATGCGGGAAATACCGCTAACATCAACCAGTCCCTTATTTTTCTGACTCCCCGTTTTTGACTAAGCTGCCAGAAACTTGCAGATTGTATGGCCCTGAAAAATAAAAAGCCCCTGAATTAACAGGGGCTTGCGCTTACATTCTTTACAGATAACTCTAAGGTCATCTTCAGAACGGGATATCGTCGTCAAAATCCATTGGTGGTTCGCTGCTGGCAGGTGCGCTGCTCTGCTGCGGACGCGCCGCGGTAGGGGCATTACCGCCGCCACTGAACTGATTACCCCCCTGCTGCTGTGGCTGCTGTGGCTGGCCCCAGCCATTGTTGTTGTTTTGTCCGCCGGCAGGTGCTCCGCCTGCATTTCCGCCCTGACGGCCACCCAGCATTTGCATGGTACCACCAACGTTAACCACAACTTCGGTGGTGTAACGATCCTGACCACTCTGGTCCTGCCATTTGCGGGTACGCAGCTGACCTTCAATATAGACCTGAGAACCTTTACGCAGATATTCACCGGCGACTTCAGCCAGTTTGCCAAACAGGACTACACGGTGCCATTCGGTAATTTCTTTGTTCTCACCGGTCTGCTTATCACGCCAGCTTTCCGACGTGGCCAGTGTAATGTTGGTAACCGCACCACCATTTGGCATATAACGGACTTCCGGGTCCTGCCCCAGATTCCCGACAAGTATTACTTTGTTTACGCCGCGACTGGCCATATACGTCTCTCCTGAAGAATAATTACTCTGAGTCTAAGCCGCCAATCATAACACGGCACAGCCGATTATTGATACTTCATAACCCGTTTCACTGTGCGCAGAAGGTCGCATTTCCCCGCGAATACACACAGGGTAAACCGCAGACCGATTGTTCTGTCAGATACGGTAATGCAGGCCGGCAGCCCTCCGGCACAGCAGGTTACAGGCAGAGAGCTTCACAGGTATTCTCTGACCTGAATCTGATAACCATTAAGCAAAACAAAAGGTTGCCTTTTGTCCTGACAGTGATTAATCCCCCGGCCAGCGGCCGGACGGCATTTCCGGTAAACTACTGGATATTTAATCAGTTTATTTTTTATGCCATAATAATATGTTTGATTCTCCCCATGTCTCGCCCGCAGACATGGACGACGCTGATAATCCGGGAAAGGTGAATGGATAAGATCGAAGTACGGGGTGCCCGCACCCATAACCTGAAAAACATCAATCTGATTATCCCCCGCGACAAACTGGTCGTGGTCACGGGTCTGTCTGGTTCAGGTAAGTCGTCTCTGGCATTCGATACGCTGTATGCGGAAGGCCAGCGTCGTTATGTTGAATCTTTGTCGGCCTATGCCCGTCAGTTTCTGTCGCTGATGGAAAAACCGGATGTCGATCATATTGAAGGACTGTCTCCGGCAATTTCTATTGAGCAGAAATCAACCTCACACAACCCGCGTTCAACGGTCGGTACTATTACCGAAATCCACGATTATCTGCGCTTGTTGTTTGCCCGTGTCGGTGAGCCACGCTGCCCTGATCATGGTGTCCCGCTGGCCGCCCAGACCGTCAGTCAGATGGTTGATCAGGTATTACAACAGGATGAAGGCAGCCGGTTAATGTTGCTGGCCCCGGTGATCAAAGACAGAAAAGGCGAGCACCTGAAAACCCTCGAAAATCTTGCTGCCCAGGGATATATCCGCGCACGGATCGACGGCGAGGTGTGCGATCTTTCCGATCCGCCAGCACTCGAATTACAGAAAAAACATACTATTGAAGTGGTGGTTGACCGGTTTAAAGTCCGTGACGATCTGGCGACCCGACTGGCGGAATCCTTTGAAACCACACTGGAATTATCTGGCGGTACCGCCATAGTGGCGAATATGGATGACAATACCGCACCTGAAATGCTGTTTTCGGCCAACTTTGCCTGTCCGGTCTGTGGTTACAGTATGCGTGAACTGGAGCCACGGCTGTTTTCGTTTAATAACCCTGCCGGCGCCTGCCCGACCTGTGATGGCCTGGGAGTACAGCAATTTTTCGATCCGCAGCGGGTGATCCAGAACGACGAACTGTCACTGGCCGGGGGAGCGATCCGTGGCTGGGATCGGCGTAATTTTTACTATTTCCAGATGCTGCGCTCGCTGAGTGAGCACTACCAGTTTGATATTGAAGCGCCGTTTAATACCCTGAGTGACAGCGTTAAAAAAGTGATCCTTAACGGCTCGGGAAAAGAAAATATCGAATTCAAATATGTGAACGATCGCGGTGATACTTCTGTGCGCCGCCACCCGTTTGAAGGCGTATTACATAATATGGAACGCCGCTACAAAGAAACGGAATCCAATGCGGTACGTGAGGAACTGGCGAAATATATCAGTAACCGTTCCTGTACCAGTTGTCATGGCACCCGGTTACGTAAAGAAGCCCGTAACGTGTTTGTCGCCGAAACAACATTACCGCAGATCTCCGAAATGAGTATCGGCCATGCCACTGAATTTTTTGCGGCACTGGCATTAACCGGACAACGGGCAGCCATTGCCGAAAAAATACTGAAAGAAATCAGCGAACGGCTGAGTTTTCTGGTCAATGTCGGCCTGAACTATCTTTCCCTGTCCCGCTCTGCGGATACCCTTTCCGGGGGAGAAGCTCAGCGTATCCGCCTTGCCAGCCAGATTGGCGCAGGGCTGGTCGGGGTAATGTATGTACTGGATGAACCCTCAATTGGCCTGCACCAGCGTGATAACGAGCGTCTGCTGAATACCCTGATCCACCTGCGTAATCTGGGGAATACGGTTATCGTCGTCGAACATGATGAAGATGCCATCCGTGCCGCCGATCATGTGATTGATATCGGCCCGGGCGCCGGTGTACACGGTGGTCAGGTGGTGGCAGAAGGGGACGTTAACAGTATTATGGCCAACCCGGAGTCACTGACCGGGCAGTTCCTGAGCGGTAAACGCAAAATTGATGTTCCTGAACAGCGGGTAAAAGGGGATCCCGGGAAAGTGTTAAAACTGACCGGCGCACGGGGTAATAACCTGAAAGACGTTACCCTGACTCTGCCTGTCGGGCTGTTTACCTGTATCACCGGTGTGTCTGGCTCAGGTAAATCAACCCTGATTAACGATACCCTGTTCCCTCTGGCCCAGCGTCAGTTAAACGGTGCCACTATTATTGAACCGGCCCCTTACCGCGATATCAGTGGTCTGGAGCATTTTGACAAAGTGATTGATATCGACCAGAGCCCGATAGGCCGTACCCCGCGTTCTAACCCGGCGACCTATACCGGTATTTTTACCCCGGTGCGTGAACTTTTCGCCGGGGTACCGGAGGCACGGACGCGCGGTTATACGCCGGGCCGTTTCAGCTTTAATGTGCGGGGCGGACGCTGTGAAGCCTGCCAGGGCGACGGGGTAATTAAGGTTGAGATGCACTTTCTGCCGGATGTTTATGTGCCATGCGATCAGTGCAAAGGTAAACGCTATAACCGTGAAACCCTGGAAGTAAAATATAAAGGGAAGAATATTCACGAAGTGCTGGAAATGACCATCGAAGAAGCCCGTGATTTCTTTGAAGCCGTGCCGGCACTGTCCCGCAAGCTGCAGACCCTGATGGATGTCGGCTTGTCCTATATTCGTCTTGGTCAGTCAGCAACGACACTGTCAGGTGGTGAAGCGCAACGTGTCAAACTGGCACGTGAACTTTCTAAACGCGGGACCGGTCAGACCTTATATATTCTCGATGAGCCAACCACCGGGCTGCACTTTGCTGATATCCAGCAATTACTGACGGTACTGCATCAGTTGCGCGACCAGGGCAACACTATTGTGGTTATCGAACATAATCTGGATGTGATCAAAACGGCGGACTGGATTGTTGATCTCGGCCCGGAAGGTGGCAGTGGTGGTGGTGAAATCCTGGTCGCCGGCAGTCCGGAAACGGTCGCGGAATGCGAACAGTCACATACAGCCCGCTTCCTGAAACCACTGCTTAATAAGCATTAATTTCAGTCAGTTAAATAATAGTTATTTCTGCCGCCGTGGCCTGTGCCTGATATAAGTTCAGAAACAGGCCACATTCAGCGACAACCTGCGGGGCCTGCACCGCGTCTGGTGGCTATGCTTAGCAACAGGTTCCGTCCCTCTGCGCAATTCCGGCAACGGAGTTGTCTGTTATCTGTCTGACAGGAGAAATGATGAATATTATCCACGCCTATGCTGCACAGAACGAAAATTCCCCCCTCGCCCCGTTCAGCTACCAGCCACGCCAGCTGCGTGACCATGATGTACAGATTGAGATTCTGTTCTGCGGCGTCTGCCATTCAGACCTTCACCAGGCGCGTAATGAGTGGCATAACACGGTATTCCCGGTCGTACCCGGCCATGAGATCGTCGGCCGGGTCACGGCTACCGGCAGCCGCTGCAGCAGGTTTACTGTCGGTGATCTGGTCGGCGTCGGTTGTATGGTCGACTCCTGCCGCAGCTGCCCGGACTGTCAGGAAGGTCTGGAACAATATTGTGAAAACGGTTTTGTCGCGACCTATAACGGTACTGACCGCTTCGATGGCAAAACGACTTTTGGCGGGTATGCTTCTGATATCGTGGTGCACGAAGACTTTGTACTGCGGGTCCCGGCGCATCTGGATCTGGCTGGTGTTGCACCGCTGCTGTGTGCAGGTATTACCACCTACTCACCGCTGAAGCACTGGAAAGTCGGTCCGGGTAAAAAAGTCGGTATTGTCGGGCTGGGCGGACTGGGTCATATGGGGGTGAAGATTGCCCATGCAATGGGGGCCAAAGTCGTGCTGTTTACCACCTCGCCGTCAAAAGTAGCCGATGGCAAACGGCTCGGGGCCGATGAGGTTGTGATTTCGAAAGATGCAGAGCAAATGGCTCAGCATACCAACAGCTTTAATTTTATCCTGAATACTGTTGCCGCGACCCATGACCTGACCCCCTTTATTAACCTGCTGAAGCGGGACGGTAATATGACTCTGGTGGGCGTGCCTGAGCATGACCACCCGGCCCCGTCAGTCGCCAGTCTGATATTTAAACGTCGCAGTGTATCCGGTTCACTGATTGGCGGGATTGCCGGGACCCAGGAAATGCTCGATTTTTGTGGTCAGCACAATATCACTTCTGATATCGAACTGATTGATATCGCACAGATCAATGAAGCCTATGAACGGATGCTGAAAAGCGATGTGAAATACCGTTTTGTCATTGATATTAATACCCTGCGCGATCACGCCGCGGCCTGAACTGCCGAATATAGCGGGCAGATCCTTGCCCGCCATCACATTCGCAGTCTCGCGGATCGCACCTCGCCGATAGCTGACCAACACAAAGTATATCGATGGTATTTCAGGCCAGCGGGCCGGGTTTCAGCCACCCTGAGCCATTTATCATGTTGCAGATGTTGACCTGCCCGGTTAGCGACCAGCCAGACCCTGCTTGATGCAACGGCTGGCCGCGGAGTGACGACAGGTTTGGGTATCGCAGGCAATAAATCAGTAATCATCACTCTGGCTGGCGCTTTGGTGGCGGTGACGTGCAGTACAGGGGACATTATCATCCGTAAAGGCTGCCAGCCTGATGACCGGCAGCCGGTCAGAGCGTCTGCAAATGTCCGACCACTACCGCGGTCAGTTGCCGGATCATCGTTTCATTACGGCGATAGTAAGTCCACTTACCCACTTTACTGGCCTCAAGCAATCCGGCTTCGGATAATGCTTTAAGGCACAGGGATGTTGCGGGCTGAGATAATCCGGCTTTTTCACTGATCAGCGAAGCACAGACACCATACACCGGGAAATCATAAAGCTGGCTGTAGCCTGCAAATGCGGTGTGCGGATCTTTCAGCCATTGTAATACCGACATACGGGTCGGGTTGGCCAGAAGCTTTATGGCGTTCTCTGGTGTCATGCAGCCTCACATCATTCAGGGGCGATATACGGGGTAATCAGTATACCCTGCGTCGCTGCCGCCATACAGCGATGATGCGTCGGTACTGTTCAGCGGGTAATTATTCTGCAAACGTGCAGGTAAATCAGGGTTAGCGATAAAGGTTCTGCCAAAGCCAAATAAATCAGCCCAGCCGTTTTTCAGTACCCGCTCTGCTTTCTGCCGTGTATAGCGCCCGGAACAGATAATCGGTGAGCGGAAGACTTCCCGCAGACGCTGGCGGAAGTCCTCTGGTAAATCAGGGCTGTTATCCCAGTCAGGTTCGGCGATTGACAGATAACCAATCTTCATTTCATTCAGCATCGCCGCTGCAGTCAGGTAGGTATGCTGCGGATCGGGCTCTACCAGTCCCAGGTAGACGCGGTCTTCATCGGTGCTGCTGAACAGTGGCGCGAAACGTACCCCGACTTTCTGGCTGCCAAACACGGAACTGACGGCCTCAGTCACTTGTTTCAGAAAACGCAGACGGTTCTCCAGGCTGCCGCCGTATTCATCGCTACGGAAATTAGTATGTTCGGAAATAAACTGATTAATCAGGTAGCCATTGGCGGAATGTAATTCCACACCGTCGAATCCGGCCTGTCTGGCATTAATCGCGGCCTGGCGATACAACTCCACCAGCTCACGGACTTCTTCGGTGCTCAGTTCACGGGGCACCGAAGGTGCGGTCAGTTCACCGGTCGACGGGCCTGTTTCGATAAATACCCGGACATTGGTCGCCGGGACTGCAGAAGGCGCGACCGGCTGTCCGCCCCCGGGCTGAAGAGCGTGATGGGAAACACGGCCGACATGCCAGAGCTGACAGAAAATCACACCACCTTGCTGATGCACTGCATCGGTCACTTTACGCCAGCCAGCAATTTGCGCCTCACTGTGGATACCCGGCGTCCAGGCATACCCCTGGCCACGGGGTTCTATCTGGGTACCTTCCGTGACCATAAACCCGGCACTGGCACGCTGACGGTAATAGTCGACCATCCTGTCACCGGGAATATTCCCCGGCTGAAGGCTGCGACAGCGGGTCAGCGGTGGTAAGACAATACGGTTTTTTAAACTGGTCCCTGACATATCTAACGGACTAAAAAGCGACAGTTCCTGCACAATGATTTTCCCCGGTTCAACAAATAAGTTGCGTCATTATATTTACACATTTAAATATTTAAATGTGTAAATATATAAAATCAGCGGGAAATTAAAAAAACAAATAATTATCATAGGGATAAAATTGCTATCACCGCACGATCTGCTTAGCCTCCCCTGCTTTCTGGTCCGCTGGCGCAGAAAACAGGGGCAGTTTCAGTCTCAGATCACCGCAGCAAAAGCCTCGGCCACCTGATGGATATTCCGGCTGTTCAGCCCGGCGACACACATCCGGCCACTGCTGATCAGATATACCCCGAATTCCTCGCGTAATCTGTCCACCTGCCGGGCACTGAGCCCCGTATAACTGAACATTCCACGCTGTTTTTCCAGATAACTGAAATCACGTCCCGGCAGCGCCAGGCTGAGTGCGGTGACCAGCGCCTGGCGCATATCCAGAATACGCAGCCGCATCTCTTCCAGTTCTGCCAGCCAGCTGGCCCGTAATTCGTCATCATTCAGGATCGTCATCACCAGTCTGGCGCCGTAAGATGGCGGGCTGGAGTAATTACGACGAACCGCGGCTTTTAACTGTCCAAGAACACAGTCAGCTTCATTGCTGCTTTCACAAAGTACCGACAAACCGCCAACCCGCTCCCCATATAAAGAAAATATTTTAGAGAATGAGTTACTGATCAGGGCCGGTAAACCGGCTTGCGCGGCGGCACGGATCCCATAGCAATCCTGCTCAGCGCCGGCACCAAAGCCCTGGTATGCAATATCCATAAACGGGATCAGTTTACGGGCTTTCAGAACCTCAATCGTCTGGTCCCATTGCGCTGTCGTCAAATCTGCACCGGTCGGATTATGGCAGCACGGATGCAGTAATACGATGCTTTGTTCCGGCAGGCTGTTCAGCGTGGCGATAAACTCCGCAAATTGTACCCCGTGGGTTGCATTGTCATACCACGGGTAATGGTTAACTCTGAAACCGGCACCCTCAAAAATAGCAATATGGTTTTCCCAGGTCGGATCACTGACCCACACTTCAGAGGCCGGAAAATAGTTTTTCAGAAAGTCAGCTCCGACTTTAAGGGCTCCTGAGCCCCCGAGAGTCTGGATGCAGGCGATACGACCATTGTCTGCCAGCGGGTTATTCGCCCCGAACAGCAAGGTAACAATGGCATTCCGGTACCCGGCCAGCCCTTCCATCGGTAAGTAAAGTGATGCCTCTCCCGGGATGTCCTGCAGCCGTTTTTCTGCTTCAGCAACAGCCCGTAATTGCGGAACGATGCCCTGTTCGTTGTAATAGAGACCAATGCTCAGGTTGACTTTGGCAACACGCGGATCTTCTTTATATTTTTCCATCAACGAGAGGATGGGATCGCCACCATAGGCATCGACATGTTGAAACACGTTGTACTTCTCCATCATTGTTCAGTGTGAGTTAGCCGCTGACGTCTGTGCTATACCCTGTAGCGGCCGGGACGGTGATTCATTGCAATAATCAGATTCAGTAGTACTGCGCCACAGACTGACGCCAGCAACATCGGCACAGACACCACCCACAGAGAAGCCAGCACCACACAGGTATCGACCGCCATCTGTAATTTCCCGGCACGCAAGCCGATCCGTTGCTGCAGCCAGAGCGCCAGGATATTAATCCCTCCGAGGCTGGCTTTATGACGAAACAGCACAATGAATCCCATTCCCATCACAATATTACCAAACAGGGCTGCATAGAAAGGGTTAAGCTGAGAAAAATGAATAAATAACGGATGCAGGTGGGTAAACAACGAAACCATGCCTACTGCAGTGAAAGTTTTCAGCGTAAATTCCCGGCCCATTTGCCTGACCGACAACCAGTAAAAGGGCAGATTAATCAGGAAAAACGCACTGCCGAAAGATAAGGGCGAAATATAACTGATCAGAAATGCTATTCCGGCGGTACTGCCGGTCAGTGCACCTGCCTGCTTCAGCATAATGATCCCGAAAGAGACCAGCAGGGTGCCAAATACTATCGCCAGTGCATCTTCTGCCAGGCTGTGGGGGACGTTTTCCGCTGCTGCGGTTTTTATCACTGTCATAACAACATCCTAATCGCTCAATAAGCACAAACCCTGTATTAAGCAATAATCACGCCACACTGATGCCCTGCACTGGCTGGCCGCAAAAACTGTAGTTATCCTATTGATATTACAGATGCCACCGCCGGTAACGTCACATTATCACGATGATACCGGCGGTGATATTGCGCATCCTCACCATAAATTATGCACTGTTTATGCATTCCGCAGGAAATTATGCACGATAATGGTGAGTGGATGGCCGTTAACCGTTATGGCTGTCGCCACCCACCAGCATCACCCCGCCTTCTTTCAGGCGATTCAGCACCACCGAGGTTTTAACATGGGCAACGCTTTGATGATCCGCCACCAGCTGGCTGATTAACCTGCTCAGGGACTGAAGGTCAGTCACCGTGACTTTCAGTAAATAGTCAGCGTCACCGGTAGTTTTATAAGCATCGGTAATTGCTGATGAGGAGGCGACACGCTGATGAAAACTGTCGACAGAAGCGGGAGTATGATTGATTAACCGGACTTCGATAAGCCCGGTAATTTCCGGTCCCGTCGCCCCGGGAGATAAACGGGCATGGTAGCCCAGAATTTTGCGGGTCTGCTCGAGATGGATCCGCCGTCTGGAGCACTGGGAGGCAGAGAGTCCGATCAGGTCACTCAGTTGCTGGCTGGTCAGCCGTCCGTTGGCCTGTAATAGTGTCAGGATCTGTATATCGTAATCATCAAAACTGGTCATCGGTAATCCGTGGCGGGCTGAATATATCCTCACAGATAACCGTATTTGCTGATCAATTGTCCAATACTATTTTTGAGCTGTCAGCATGAAAAATGTGATTATTCATCATCATACTGCGGGCCGGCATAGTTATCGAACCGCGACCACTGACCATTAAAAGTCAGTCTGACGGTACCGATAGGCCCGTTACGTTGTTTACCCAGGATAATTTCAGCAATACCTTTGAGATCACTGTTCTCGTGATACACCTCATCGCGGTAGATAAACATAATTAAATCGGCATCCTGCTCAATAGAGCCTGATTCACGCAAATCGGAGTTTACCGGACGTTTATCGGCACGCTGTTCCAGTGAACGGTTTAGCTGTGACAGGGCAACCACCGGTACATTCAGCTCTTTGGCCAGCGCTTTCAGAGAGCGGGAGATTTCGGCAATTTCCAGAGTACGGTTATCTGACAATGAAGGCACCCGCATTAACTGCAGGTAGTCGATCATAATCATACTTAACCCGCCGTTTTCGCGGAAGATACGCCGCGCACGTGAGCGGACCTCTGTCGGGGTCAGGCCGGAAGAATCGTCGATATACATATTCTTCTTCTCCAGCAGGATGCCCATAGTGCCGGAAATCCGCGACCAGTCTTCATCATCCAGTTGACCGGTACGAATACGGGTCTGGTCTACGCGTGATAAGGAGGCCAGCATACGCATCATCAGCTGTTCACTGGGCATCTCCAGGCTGAAAATCAGTACCGGTTTATCCTGCAACATCGCCGCGTTTTCACACAGGTTCATGGCAAAAGTGGTTTTCCCCATCGAAGGACGGGCGGCCACGATAATCAGATCAGATCCCTGTAAACCGGCAGTTTTTTTATTCAAATCCTGATACCCCGTATCGACCCCGGTCACACCGTCGTGGGGAGTGCCGACCAGCGCTTCAATACGATTGATGGTCGCTTCCAGTACCTGCTCGATATTTTGCGGGCCATCGTCTTTGCTGGATCGTTTCTCGGCAATTTTGAAGACACTGGATTCCGCCAGATCCAGAAGATCTTCACTGCTGCGCCCCTGAGGATCGAAGCCGGCATCAGCAATTTCGTTTGCCACCGAAATCATTTCCCGGACTACCGCGCGCTCGCGGACAATATCCGCATATGCACCAATATTAGCCGCACTCGGGGTATTTTTTGCCAGTTCAGCCAGGTAGGCAAAGCCGCCGGCCAGCTCCAGCTCACCGCGGGTTTCCAGCGATTCTGACAGGGTAATCAGATCAATGGGTTGCCCCAGTTCCAGCAGACGCTGCATTTCAGAGAAAATCAGACGATGGGGTCTGCTGTAAAAATCTTCGGCAACAACACGCTCAGAGACATTATCCCAGCGCGCATTATCCAGCATTAATCCCCCGAGCACTGATTGCTCAGCTTCGACAGAATGCGGAGGCATTTTTACACCTTCCAGCTGACGATCACGGGATTCATTGGATTTGTTCGGGGATTTATTTACTGCCATAGTGAGTGTCATTACCAGTGTTAAACAAGGGGCGTCACAGTATACTTTTTTTTTACCCGTATTGTCGCCCTGTACACCCGGCCAGCACCACGATTTCCCAGGAGTCAGTATGCCAAAACGTATCCAGTATAGCCGACATGGCGGACCAGAAGTGCTTGAATGGACAGACTTTACGCTGCCTGAACCCGGTGATTATGACGTAGTTGTAGAAAATAAAGCGATCGGCATTAACTACATTGATACCTATTTTCGCAGCGGCTTGTACCCTTCACCCTGCCTGCCAGCCGGTCTGGGGACTGAAGCGGCAGGGGTGGTTCTCCGTACCGGACGTGCCGTCAGCCGGGTAAGTGCCGGGGACCGGGTGGTTTATGCTCAGTCAGCCGCCGGGGCCTACAGCGAACAACATATCGTTCATCAGGACCGGCTGGTGATCTTACCCGATAGCATTTCTTATCAGCAGGCTGCAGCCTCCTTTCTCAAGGGACTGACAGTACAGTATCTGTTACGCCAGACCTATCCGGTCACCGCGGGTGAAACCCTGCTGTTTCATGCCGCCGCCGGCGGGGTCGGATTAATTGCCTGCCAGTGGGCTAAAGCGCTGGGGGCAAAATTAATCGGTACCGTCGGGTCGGCAGAAAAAGCGCAAGCGGCGAAACAAGCCGGCGCGGTAGCAACCATTAACTACCGGCAGGAAGATATTGCGGCCCGTGTTCTGGCACTGACCGGAGGACAAAAAGTACCGGTGGTTTATGATTCCGTCGGCCATGATAGCTGGGAAGCGTCGCTGGATTGCCTGCAACGCCGCGGACTGATGGTCAGTTTCGGTAACTCATCCGGCCCTGTGACCGGGGTTAACCTGGGGATACTCAACCAGAAAGGCTCATTGTTCGTGACCCGGCCCTCCCTGTCCGGTTATATCACTACCGCCAGTGAACTGGATGCCGCCAGCCATGAATTATTTACCCTGCTAGCCAGTGGTGCGATTAAAGTCCCGGTCGCAGAATCTCAGAAATTCGCCCTGAAAGAGGCTGCCCTGGCACACCGGCAGCTGGAAAGCCGTGCCACACAAGGGTCAAGCCTGCTGATCCCCTGATAATCAGGCAGACATTAACGAAAAAGGGCTTCCCGGAGGAAGCCCTTACTTTTTTATTATAGTTCTCGCTGATGCAGGGACAGAGCGAGTAATTCCTGTGAACGACAGAAAGGATAATCGCAGATTTGGTCCGTGAAAAATATGTGCTGTTTCACATTTCCGGAGGATCACTGCCGGAAAGCATATTTTCAGAAAATAGCTTTACCCGCGCCGATTCATCCTGTTGATTTTTGACAGAATTTTATCATAACGTTCCCGTCCTGTCGTTGCCGGCCTGACAGCAAAAAAATGCTGATATATCCATGCAACTGCCACCGCCAGCAGTAACCAGGGCAACAGTTTAAATGCCATAAAGAAAATCCCCGATGACAGCATGATGACAGCAGCCACCAGCAGTGCTGCCAGAACGCTTATCACTGACACCCCTGCCAGTAACAACATCATAAAAAAGCCGGCAATAAAAAATACTTCCATGGTGAGCTCCTCCGCTGACCTGAATGATCCCGTTCACTGAGATAAACATAACAAGAATCGTGCCAGCCACGGAGGATAGTTAACTGACTGAAATACAGGATTAAGTAAAAATCACCTCCGCTACCGAAGGTGTTAAAAAAACCAATAACTGGCGTGAAGTTAACAAAACCGGGGTCAGATACTTTACCGCGACTGTATTCAGCGATCGGCTACCAGGGATAAGGCCTTTTCCAGAACCCGTACATCGGCGCCTGGCTTGTGAGCATTTTCACTCAGGTGACGACGCCATTGTCTTGCGCCGGGGATCCCCTGAAACAGTCCCAGCATATGCCGGGTAATATGTCCCAGCCAGGTCCCCTGGCTGAGTTCTTTTTCGATATACGGATACATAGAGCGTACGACATCAGCGGCGTCCGCTGGCAGCATACCGGCACCGAAAATCTGACTATCCACCAGGGCCAGGAGACCGGGATTCTGATAGGCTTCCCGCCCCATCATGACACCGTCCAGATGCTGCAGGTGTGCCTGTGCTTCTTCAAGGGTTTTAACACCACCATTAATCCCGATACGCAGCTGCGGAAAATCCTGTTTCAGCTGATATACCCGCGGATAATCAAGGGGAGGCACTTCACGGTTCTCTTTCGGACTCAGGCCCGATAACCAGGCTTTACGCGCATGAATAGTGAAAGAGCGACAGCCACCCTGTTCAGCAACTGTACCGATAAAATCACACAGGAACCGGTAACTGTCCTGCTCATCGATACCGATACGGGTTTTCACTGTCACCGGGATACTCACCACCTGACGCATGGCATCGATACAGCGGGCAACCAGTGCCGCTTCGCCCATCAGGCAGGCACCAAAACGCCCGTTCTGAACCCGGTCAGACGGACACCCGACATTGAGGTTTATTTCATTGTAACCACGCTGTTCAGCAAGTTGTGCACATTGCGCCAGAGCGGCAGGATCACTGCCGCCTAATTGCAGTGCCACAGGGTGCTCTTCATCAGAATAGGCAAGGTAATCACCTTTACCATGAATAATGGCTCCGGTGGTCACCATTTCTGTATACAGCAACGTTTGTGCCGTCAGTTTACGATGGAAATAGCGGCAATGCCGGTCCGTCCAGTCAAGCATCGGGGCAATTGAGAAACGATCTGCAGGGAAAGGGGTCACCGGAGAAACCGTATCCTGCACAGAAGTCACGGGGTTGTCAGACTCAGGGGTATGAATTTTCATCAGGGAATAATTATGCGGTTAATTACGATTAATGGCGCCTATAATAGCACAAAATAACGTCACAACGGCTAGCTAAAACCCGGCCCCGTAAGGCTGAACGCTGTTTTACCGGCCAGCCTGAAACACACATCATCAACATTAAAACACCAGCCATGGTAAGATACCCCGTTATCGGAGACTTTTGTCGGAGAAAGCCATCATGCAACCTCAACTTCCTGCACAAATTCTTGCAGAGGCACAAAGCCTTTGTCAAAAACGTGGTGTGCGTATGACTTCCCAGCGTGCCGAAGTGCTGCGTCTGATGGCTGAACACTACGGTGCGATCAGCGCATATGATTTGTTGGATAAATTACGGGTCAGTGAACCTCAGGCTAAACCGCCAACCGTTTACCGCGCACTGGACTTCCTGCTGGAACAAGGGTTTATCCACCGTGTTGCTTCAAATAACAGCTATGTCGTCTGCCCGCATTTTGAACATCCGTCCCATACGTCGGTCATGCTGATCTGCGATAACTGTGCATCTGTCAGCGAGCGTCACGCAGAAGGGGTGGAGCAATTGATCAGTACCCGGGCCAGACAGGCGGGGTTTATCCTGCGCCATAGTGTTATCGAAGCCCATGGTTTATGTGAAAAATGTGCCGAAGTTGCAGCCTGTGATGATCCTGACCATTGTCAGCATGACCACAAAGCAGAGCCGAAAAAACGTCCCGGCCGGTAATCTGCCGCTCCCGTAATTCAGTCGCTGAACCAGCTATTATTACGCTGATGGTAATGCCAGCGACGCCATAAGGTGACACCCCGCAGAACCATAAATACACAGATTGCCAGCCACAACCCGTGGTTACCCAGCCAGGGAACTGTACATAAAGTCAGACCATAACCGGCGGCCGCAATGGCCATACTGTTACGCATTTCCCGGCCGCGGGCGGCACCGACAAATAAGCCATCCAGCAGATAACTGCCTGCCGCGACCACTGGCAGAATAATCTGCCAGATAAGATAATGGCTGGCCAGTTGCCGGAGAGAGTGCAGAGATGTCAGCAGATCAATAATATACGGCCCGGCCAGCCCATAAAGCAGGGAAAAACCAACGGCAACCATCCCGGCCTGACGACAGGATGCATGCCAGACCTCATGCAGTTTACCGGCCGTTCTGGCACCATAGGCCTCACCGGATACTGCCTCCACGGCATACGCAAAACCATCCAGTGCATAGGATGTAAAAGTCAGAAACATCATCAGTAAGGCGTTCACCGCCACAATATCACTCCCCAGTCTCGCCCCGGTCATGGTCAGTGAGGCAAAACAGAGTTGTAATAACAGGGAACGCAGTAAAATATCCCGGTTTAGTCCCAGTAACCGTTTCATATCACCCCGCCAGCCGTTAAGTAACATACGCCCTGTGATTTTCCGCTGTTTCAGAACACGCCATACCAGCAGCATACCCGTCAGCAGCGTGATATATTCGGCAATAACCGTCGCCGCCGCCGCGCCCCGGACCCCGAGATGCAGGTGCAGTACCAGCAGGAGTTCCAGCGCCAGATTGACCAGGTTGCCTGTCACCAGCAAAATCACCGGCGCACGGGCATATTGCACCCCCAGCAGCCAGCCGAGCAGTACCAGGTTAGCAAAGGTCGCTGGCGCACTCAGCCAGCGTACATCAATAAACTCACGAGCCTGTACCAGCGTTGCCGGATCACCGCCCATAATCCCGGTGGCTATATGACTGACAGGCTGACGCAGCAAAATAAACACCGCGCCGGCAATCAGGCTAATGAGCACCGGCTGCACCAGCGCCCTGGCCAGCAAGGTATTATTTTTTTTCCCCAGCGCCTGGGCGGTCATCCCGGTAGTGCTCATCCGCAGGAACAGCAATAACATAAACAGAAAGCTGGTTACGGTCGTCCCGATGGCCACACCACCAAGGTAAATGGCACTGCCGAGATGGCCAATCACCGCCGTATCCACCAGTCCTGTCAGTGGTACAGTGACATTTGACAGGATCATCGGTAATGCCAGCCGCCAGAGTTGCTTATCGGTAGAGCTAAGAAAAGACATGAATAATCCTGCAGGTCACATCGCAAAAGGCACAAAGAGAGACAATACGGGCACTATATGACAGCGGCATCAGTAAAACTAGCAGGCGCGGGAACAGGGGACAGTAAGGAACCGTCTGGCTGAGACATCTTACTCAGCCAGCAGGAGCAGAGGTGATCAGCGGCGGACTATAACCACTCGCCGTTACGGATAACGCCTACCGCCAGGCCTTCAACCGTCAGGTTTTGTTCGCGGATATCAACCACAATCGGCGAGAATTCGCTATTTTCGGGGAGCAGTTGCACAGTGTTACCCTGTTTTTTCCAGCGTTTCACTGTTACTTCGTCATCAATTCTTGCCACAACCACCTGACCATTACGGACATCCTGGGTTTTATGTACCGCCAGCAGATCGCCGTCCATAATACCGATGTCTTTCATTGAGGTACCGCTGACCCTGAGCAGGAAATCCGCTGACGGTTTAAACAGCGCCGGATCAACCTGAAAATGGCTTTCAATATGCTGCTGGGCAAGCAGGGGCTCACCGGCAGCGACACGGCCGATCAGTGGTAATCCCTCGGTGGTTTCTTCTTCCATCAGCAGGCGAATACCCCGCGATGCCCCGGAGACGATTTCAATAACACCTTTACGCGCCAGAGCTTTCAGATGCTCTTCTGCGGCATTCGGGGAACGGAAACCCAGCTGGGACGCAATTTCTGCGCGCGTCGGCGGCATACCCGTCTGTTGAATATGGTCGCGAATCAGGTCATAGACCTGCTGTTGCCTGCTGGTTAATGCTTTCATCCCGCCCCCTGGTTGTTTATACAGTCGCTGTGAGTATATACAGGTATTTTCTAAATGGGAACCAAAAACCGTCATAAAACAAACAACTGTCGGTTAAGATCCCGCCACTCACCACCACTGCCATAACAGAGCGATCCAGACAAAAGCCGCCAGCAGCAATGCCAGAAACACCGCCGCCGAACCTAAGTCCTTCGCCCGGCCAGATAACGGATGAATTTCAGGCCCCAGCCGGTCCACAACCGCTTCAATCGCGCTGTTAAGGACTTCAACGATAACAACCAGCACCACCGAACCAATCAGCAGTATCCTGGTGACTGTATCCACATTCAGCCAGCAGGCAACAATCACCGCCACGGCTGCCAGCACGGCTTCCTGCCGGAAGGCTGCTTCATGGCGCCAGGCCGCACGCAGTCCCTGCCATGAATAGCCCGCGGCTTTTATTATTCTCCGCCATCCGCCTGTCGTACCCGCCATCCCTGTTTACTCCTTTTATGATAAAAATTACCGTTATATCAGGATACGATTCGTTGTATCCTCACAGATCTTCTTTGTAGTTTCTGGTATGCTTGCGCCGCTTTGCTAACAGTAAGAGGCCGCAGATTTGTCTATGTCAGGTTGGCGTAAACTTTATTATAAATTACTCAGTTTTCCATTATCTTTGCTGGTTAAGAGCAAAGTTATCCCGGAAGATCCTTTCTCCGAACTGGGGCTGGATCCGACCCGGCCCATTATCTATGTATTCCCGTATGATTCCAAAGCGGATCTTCTGGCGATGCGTGCCCAATGCCTGCAGCATGATCTGCCGGATCCGTTACAGCCGGTGGAAATCGATGGTCATTTTTTACCCCGTCATGTATTTATCCACGATGGACCACGGTTACTGCCCTATTTCACTCCGAATCAGGAAACGGTAAAAATCTTCCATGATTACCTCGACCTGCACCGCAATAATCCGGCTCTGGATGTTCAGCTGGTGCCGGTATCGGTGATGTTCGGCCGCGCGCCTGGTAAAGAAGTTCAGGGAGCACAGGCGCCGTTCCTGCGTGAACTTAACGGAATACAGAAGTTCTTTGCCATTCTCTGGCTGGGACGCGATAGTTTTGTCCGGTTCTCACCCAAGGTTTCTCTGCGTCAGATGGCAGATGAACACGGTACCGATCAATCCATCGCCCATAAATTATCCCGTGTGGCCCATATCCATTTTTCACGGCAACGGCTGGCGGCGGTCGGACCGCGTTTACCGGCCCGGCAGGATCTGTTTAATAAACTGCTGCAGTCAAAAGCGATTGCCAAAGCGGTAGAAGATGAAGCCCGTAGCAAGAAAGTGTCCTACGATACGGCACAGAAAAATGCGGTCGCGATGATGGAAGAGATCGCTGCCGATTTCTCCTATGAAGCCATTCGTATCACCGACCGTGTGATGGGCTGGCTGTGGAGCCGGTTGTATAAAGGAATTAATGTCAGTGGCGGCGAACGTATCCGCCAGCTGGCACAGGATGGCCACGAACTGGTGTATGTCCCCTGCCACCGCAGCCATATGGACTATCTGTTACTTTCCTATGTGCTTTATCATCAGGGACTGGTTCCCCCGCATATTGCCGCGGGTATTAACCTGAATTTCTGGCCTGCCGGCCCGGTCTTTCGTCGCCTGGGGGCGTTCTTTATCCGCCGTACTTTTAAAGGCAACAAGCTCTATTCAACCGTGTTCCGCGAGTACCTGGGTGAACTGTTCAGCCGCGGCTATTCGGTCGAATACTTCGTTGAAGGCGGACGGTCACGTACCGGACGCTTGCTGGAGCCCAAAACCGGTACCCTGAGCATGACCTTGCAGGCCATGCTGCGTGGCGGTAACCGGCCAATTACTCTGGTGCCGATTTATATTGGCTATGAGCATGTGATGGAAGTCGCGACCTACGCCAAGGAGCTGCGGGGAGCGACCAAAGAAAAAGAGAGCCTGCTGCAGATGCTGCGTGGTTTACGCAAACTGCGTAATCTGGGCCAGGGATATGTGAACTTCGGTGAACCCTTGCCGCTGGTTAACTATCTGAATAACCAGGTGCCGGAATGGCGTGACGATATCGATCCGATAGAGCCACAACGTCCGGCGTGGATGACGCCGGTGGTTAATGACATTGCCCGCAAAGTGATGGTGCGGATCAATAACGCCGGGGCCGCAAATGCCATGAACCTGTGTGTTACCGCATTACTGGCTTCTCCGCAGCGTTCACTGACCCGTGAACAACTGCTGGAACAGCTGGAGTGTTACAGCCAGTTATTACGTAATGTGCCGTACAGTGAAGGGACCACCATCCCGGAGATGTCTGCCGAAGACTTGCTTAGCCATGCTGTAAGTATGAACAAGTTCACCACTGAGCACGATAATATCGGGGATATGATCATATTGCCGAAAGAGCAGGCGGTTCTGATGACCTATTACCGGAACAATATCCTGCACTTACTGGTAATGCCATCCCTGATTGCCGCCATAATTCATCAGCACGGGACTATTCGTAAAGATGAGCTGCAGCGGGAAGTGGCACTGATTTATCCGCTGCTGAAAAGTGAGCTTTTCCTGCACTGGGAAGCTGAGCAACTGCCGGAGGTTATCCGCGATCTGTGTCAGGAACTGGTCAGTCAGTCGCTGATCCGCAGTGACGGCGAACATTATGCAGTGCATAAACCGCGTTCGCGGGTACTGGGACTGCTGGCGGCAGGAATCCGGGAAACCCTGCAGCGTTATGCCATCACCTTCGCCATCCTGAATGCGAAACCCGCGATTAACCGTGGTACCCTGGAAAAAGAGAGCCGTACCCTGGCACAACGTTTATCGGTACTGCACGGAATTAACGCGCCGGAGTTCTTCGATAAAGCGGTATTCTCCGGGTTAGTGCTGACATTACGGGATGAAGGCTATATCAGTGATAAAGACGATTCTGAACCGGAAAAAACCCGTGGTATGCGTCAGATCCTGCTTGATTTGACAAGCAGCGATGTCCGCCAGACTATCGAAAACGGTATTGCCTCTGATCAGGAATAGCCGGATAAAAAAGGGCGCCCCGTGAACGGAGCGCCCTTTTCTTTTAGGTTGCCGGTTACATCAGATTAATAAACGGCAGGGTACTCAGTACAATTCCGCCAAAAATTACCAGCCCGACATAGTTATTATTCAGGAATGCCTGAAAGCAGGCATCGCGGTTGCGTCCGGCCACCAGCCGTTGCTGATAAATAAAAAATCCTGCGGCGATCACCAGCGACAGATAATACCAGCCATTCAGGCTCAGCAACTGACCGGACACGGCCAGCAGAACCAGCGTAGTTATCTGCAGTAAACCAATAATCAGTTTATCGTGACGCCCGAATAATACGGCCGTCGATTTCACCCCAATTTTCAGGTCATCATCGCGATCAACCATGGCATAAAAGGTGTCATAGGCCACTGTCCAGCACACATTCGCCAGGAAAATCAGCCAGCATGCCAGAGATAACTCCCCGCTGACGGCCATCCACGCCATTGGAATTGCCCAGCCAAACGCAGCTCCCAGCACGACCTGAGGCAGATGGGTATAACGTTTCATAAACGGATAAGCGCTGGCCAGCACCAGCCCGCCCACAGATAACAGTACCGTCCGGGTGCCCATCGTCAGTACCAGCAGAAAAGCCACCACCACCAGTGTCAGAAACAGCCCTTTCGCTTCATTCTCTGTGACCTGGCCCGCAGGCAGCGGCCGCAGACGGGTACGCTTTACATGCCCGTCCACATTTCTGTCTGCATAATCATTAATAACACATCCGGCGGCGCGCATAACAATCACCCCGAGGACAAAAACCACCAGCACTGAAAAAGGCGGCAATGTCTGTCCGGCCAGCCATAAAGCCCACAGGGTTGGCCATAACAGCAGCAAAGTACCGATGGGTTTATCAATACGCATCAGGCGCATATACGCCCGGAATTTCGATATTTTTACAGAATCGTGCACAGTTTCGGTCATCCTTTAGCTCCGGCCAAATACAACGGAGATAACGGTAAAAAAGTCTCGGTTAACATCAGGGGTTTTCCTGAAAGACGTAATAATGAATATCGGCCCCATAAATCATCATTTTTTCCAGGCAGAATAAAATCACGACTTAATAACGGCGAAGAGAATAAGTAACGGCCCAGCGGACACTCTCCCAGTGATGTCAGGGCCAGCTCAGGCCCGCTGAGGGTCGACTCAGGTAATACCGTACGTCCGGCCAGCCAGGGGACGCCATCACCATATAAAATGATGTCACGCAGCCAGTAGCTCTGGTGGCGATCAAAACCGGCATAGTCTTGTTCATGAGGCAATAATGAGCGGTATTCGATAAACCCCTCACTGACCACACCTACGCTGATGTTCTGACAATACGCTTCCAGCCGGGCTGTCATTGATTGTTCCTCAAACAGCCAGCACCTTATATCAGGGGGGATTTCAGGGGCTGAGGGCTGCATCCAGTGCAGCTGATACAGTTTAAGGCGTTCCTGTATACACATTCGGGTTTCCGGAAATCAGTTGATATCGCTCTGTACTGTCCCGGACAAGGCACAGATACAGAGCATTTCACCGGCACACTATAGCAGACTGATGCCCGCTAAGCAGGATCTTCTGCCGCCAGTCCTGTCGGCCGTTAATATACCGGTAGCAGAACCGATCATTATTCTCTTTTCAGACGTTTCGAGTTAGCCAGCCATAACGTACCGACCAGAATCAATAATGCCGCTGAATAGCATAACGTATCTAAAGGATTGCGATGGTCAACAATGATTAAACGAATAATAGCTGTCACACCGATATAAATAAAATACCGCAGCGGGAAATGGAATCCGGACTGAAAATACTTAACAATCAATGCAATAAATTCGAAGTACAGAAAATAAATAACAATGCCTTCAATCAGCAGATAAGAAGATGATTCTTCACCCGTATGAAACAACACATTGGCCAGGTGTAATGTTTCTTTCCCCAAAAAGATCACCAGAATAATAGCCAGCGTAATCAGGCCAATATTCAGTACCCACTGTAAAACCGTCGCAATAATACCGCCTAAAGACGATTTTGGCGCCTTCTCTGATGTATCCATCTGCTCCCCGCAAAAAATACAATTCACTGCATGTCGTTACTGGAATAACCCGCACCATAGTGGTTCCGGATGGCAGTTACCTTGCGCCACTGTCGGTGAAGATAAAAAGGCGGCATGACTGCCGCCGGGTCAGACAATGACCACTGAGCTTAACGCCACTCTTTATAGCGGTTAATCAGGCCATTGGTCGAGCTGTCATGACTGGTTACAGCATCGGGTCCGGTCAGCTCTGGCAGAATGCGGTTAGCCAGCTGTTTTCCGAGTTCCACCCCCCACTGGTCAAAGCTGAAGATATTCAGAATCGCCCCCTGGGTGAAAATTTTATGCTCATACAGGGCAATCAGTGCTCCCAGCGAGTAAGGCGTCATTTCACGCAGCAGGATAGAGTTGGTCGGACGGTTACCTTCAAACACTTTAAACGGCACAATATGGGCCACTTCTGCTGCCGTTTTGCCTGCATCAGCAAACTCTTGCTCCACCACTGCCTGTGATTTACCAAATGCCAGCGCCTCAGTCTGAGCAAAGAAGTTAGACAACAGCTTCGGATGGTGGTCACTGAGCGGATTGTGGCTGATGGCCGGTGCAATAAAATCACAAGGAATGATTTTGGTACCCTGATGAATCAGCTGGTAGAACGCATGCTGGCCGTTGGTTCCCGGTTCACCCCAGATAACCGGCCCGGTCTGGTAATCTGCCACCTCACCATTACGATCGACATATTTCCCGTTAGACTCCATATTCCCCTGCTGGAAATAGGCGGCAAAACGGTGCATATACTGATCATAAGGCAGGATAGCTTCGGTTTCGGTGCCGTAAAAGTTGTTATACCACAGACCAATCAGCGCCAGCAGCACAGGCAGGTTCTTTTCTGCCGGTGTATTGGCGAAGTGCTGGTCCATGCCATGGGCACCACTCAGTAACTGTTCAAAATTGTCAAAACCGACAGACAGGATAATCGACAGACCGATAGCCGACCATAACGAATAACGGCCACCGACCCAGTCCCAGAATTCGAACATATTGTCCGTATCGATACCGAATTCAGAAACGGCTTTTCCATTGGTCGAGAGGGCGGCGAAGTGGCTGGCGACCTGCTTTTCATCACCGGCACTGGCCAGGAACCAGTCACGGGCACTGTGGGCATTGGTCATTGTTTCCTGGGTGGTAAAGGTTTTTGATGCAACCAGGAATAACGTGGTTTCAGGGTTCAGGGGACGTAAGGTTTCAGCTATATGGGTTCCATCAACATTCGAGACGAAATGCATATTCAGATGGTTTTTGTAAGGACGTAATGCCTCCGTCACCATAAATGGCCCTAAGTCAGAACCACCGATACCAATATTAACCACATCGGTAATGGCTTTCCCCGTATAACCTTTCCATTCGCCGCTGATAATGCGCTCAGAGAAATGTTTCATTTTCTGCAGAACCGCATTGACCGCGGGCATAACATCTTTACCGTCCAGCAGGATCGGCGTGTTGCTGCGGTTACGCAGAGCAACATGCAGCACTGCACGATCTTCGGTACGGTTAATTTTTTCACCGGAAAACATGGAGGCAATTGCGCCGCTCAGATCAGTCTCTTTCGCCAGGGCGAGTAATTTGTCCAGCGTTTCACGCGTGATACGGTTCTTAGAAAAATCGACCAGGATTTGATCTTCAAATGTCGCCGAAAACTCAGCGAATCGCTGAGGGTCACGGGCAAAAAGATCAGCAATACTCACATCTTTCATGGCAGAGAAATGCTGTTGCAGCGCTTTCCATGCCTCAGTTTGTGTCGGATTAATATTTTTCATAACAACACTCTTATTGATTAATGAACTGTGAATCTGGCTTTAGTATAAATTCACCCGCGCCATGCTGACAGCGGAGATACATGGCCACAGCGTGAAACTATGCTCAAACAAATACCTGCCGCAGTCACCAGCCCTTCCGGCAGAAGGATGACTCTCAGTATGACGATTCTTACTGTTGAAAGGAAAAAATTTATGCGCTTACCGCACCTGACGGTATTGATGACCGCCAGATCCCGCTCAGTGCGCTGTGGTCCGTGATACCATCCTCAGGAGTTATCGTCTTGTTCGAAGGTGCGCCGCGTAAAAAGGCCAGATAATCTGAAGTTTGCCGGGATGTTAATCAGCTGAGTGCAAAATAATACTTATGTAACGGATAGCCGTTGACAGGCAGCCGATTACGGGATATTTCTAAAGAAGTTCTTACGTATTCTACGTAGACCAGAAGAGGCGCGTCACCCAGGCAGTATGTCAGAGGAACCGTATCCACAGACGACATATCAGGGGGAGTGACGCCGAGGCTGCAAACATGCGGTATGTTTGTTCGTCGACCACAGGGGCTGAATCCTCTGGGTTGTCACTGTCGTAACGTTTATAATAAAACGTTTAACAAGGTGGGGCGCTTCTGGCTGACTCGTTGTCCTGTCACACCAGTCTGCCTGTTTTTGTCCTCCCTTGTGCTAAAGGCTGAATTAAAGATCCTGACACGAGGCTGTTTTGCATGTCCCAATCCGCATTAATCGTTGCTAAATTTGGCGGAACCAGCGTGGCTGATTTCGATGCCATGAACCGCAGCGCTGATATCGTATTATCCCGTTCTGACGTTAAACTGGTGGTGCTTTCAGCCTCTGCCGGTGTTACCAATTTGCTGGTTACGCTGTCTGAAGGCCAGCCGGTGACCGTGCGTCAACAGTTACTGGAAAAACTGGCCCGGATTCAGTATGCCATTGTGGATAAACTGCGTGCAGCCGTAGTCATCCGTGAAGAAGTCAGTCGTATCCTGGAAAATATTGCACTGCTGGCGGATAAAGCAGCCTTAACGCCTTCCGCCTGTCTGGCCGATGAATTAGTCAGTCACGGCGAATTATTATCAACATTATTATTTAGCGAAATTATCCGTGAACGCGGTGTGCCGGTGCAGTGGTTTGACGTGCGGCGGGTAATGAAGACCAGTAACCGCTTCGGACATGCAGAACCGGATATCGCTGCGCTGGCAGAGCTGTCGGATAGCGTGCTGACCCCTCTGATAACGGAGTCACTGGTGATCACCCAGGGGTTTATCGGTTGCGAGGCCGGCGGATTGACAACCACCCTTGGCAGAGGTGGCAGTGATTATACGGCTGCATTACTCGGCGAAGCATTGAAAGCACAACGTATTGATATCTGGACGGATGTTCAGGGCATTTATACTACCGACCCACGAATTGTTCCGACCGCCAAACGTATTGATGAAATAACCTTTGAAGAAGCCGCCGAAATGGCGACCTTCGGAGCCAGAGTTCTGCACCCTGCAACCTTACTGCCGGCCGTACGTAATGATATTCCGGTCTTTGTCGGTTCCAGCCAGGCCCCTGAGGGGGGCGGAACCATCGTCTATAATCAGACCCGCCAACAGCCGCTGTTTCGTGCTGTCACCCTGCGCCGGAATCAGACATTACTGACCCTGCATAGCCTGAATATGCTCCATGCCCGTGGTTTCCTGGCCGAAGTATTTGCTATCCTGGCGCGGCATGATATTTCCGTCGATCTGGTTACCACCTCGGAAGTCAGTGTCGCCCTGACCCTGGATACCACCGGTTCGACCTCGCACCATGGAAGTTTACTGACCACGGGATTATTAACAGAGTTGTCATCGTTATGCAGAGTCGAAGTGGAAGAGAATCTGTCTCTGGTCGCACTGATCGGTAATCAGCTGACACAGTCGCAGGGAATAGGTAAAGAAGTGTTCGGCGTGATGGAACAGTTCAGTTTGCGGATGATCTGCTACGGTGCCAGCAACTATAACTTATGTTTCCTGGTCCCGGGCAACGACGCTGAACACGCTGTCCGGACGCTGCATCAGCATATTTTCGAGTAACTCTCTCCGGACAGGCCATGAAAATGCTCTGTGGTCTGTCCGGTTTTCTGAACCATTTGCTACCCTGTCCGCGAAACCACAGATCATTCACTGAGTTTTCTGCGCTTTACAGCACAAATCATGAAGTTTTCCTGCCCCCCTGTTGTCATCAGATCGAAATGTTATGATCGACGGTTACCTGTCAATACGCTAAAGACGCTGTTCTGTGGCATGCCCGCGGAACGCATCCGGCTAAAAATAATAAGGAATTCTGGTTATGCTCGCCAACATTACCCGCCTGTTTCCCCTGTGGGCCATTCTGCTGTCGGTGGCAGCCTATTATTCACCGGCAACTTTTCTGCCTATCGGCCCCGGAGTCAGCGAACTGTTAATGCTCATTATGTTCGGGATGGGTGTGACCCTGAGTGTTGACGATTTCAAACGGGTACTGACCCGTCCGGCGCCGGTGCTGGCCGGTACTTTTCTGCACTATTTCGTTATGCCGCTGGCCGCCTGGGGGCTGGCGAAGTTATTCCATATGCCTCCGGATTTATCTGCGGGCATGATTCTGGTCGGCAGTGTGGCCAGTGGTACTGCCTCGAATGTCATGATCTATCTGGCTAAAGGGGATGTGGCCCTGTCAGTGACTATTTCTTCGGTCTCGGCACTGGTCGGTGTTATCGCCACCCCGCTGCTGACCCGGCTGTATGTCGATACCCATATTCAGGTGGATGTCGCCGGCATGCTGTGGAGTATCGTAAAAATCGTTCTTATTCCGATCGGGCTGGGGCTGATAGTTCACCACAGCCTGACTGCGCAGGTGAAAAAAGCAGAACCCTATCTGCCGGTATTCTCAATGCTGTGTATTTTGCTGATTATCAGTGCGGTTGTCGCCGGCAGTCAGCCATTTATTGGCTCGGTCGGGCTGATGGTGATTGCGGCCGTGATCCTGCATAACGCTATTGGCCTGCTCGGCGGCTACTGGGGCGGAAAACTGTTCGGATTTGATGAATCCACCTGCCGGACACTGGCCCTGGAAGTGGGCATGCAGAATTCAGGGCTGGCAGCGACCTTAGGTAAACTCTATTTTTCCCCGCTGGCCGCCTTACCCGGTGCACTGTTTTCCGTATGGCATAACCTGTCAGGTTCACTGCTGTCAGGCTACTGGTCCGGTAAACCGGCAGATAAAAAATAACCTGGTAAAATGTGATGCCGGAGGACCGGCATCACTGGCTTAGTCACGGTTATCATCCGGCTCTGGCTGTTCAAGTACACTGTAGGCAACCGCACAGAACAGGGAGTTCAGACGTTTCATCTCCCCCAGTAATCCGAGGTGCAGAGAACTGGTTTCGATACTCTGTACATTTTGCAGATGTAACCTGTTAACGTGCGCCAGAGAGTAGCGCTGGTTAAGAATACGAAACCGATGTTTAGCCCGCCGCAGCCGCTTTGCGGTCTGTATATCCTGTGAAATAAAGACCGACAGACTGAGATGTAAATTTTTCAATAGCTGTTCCTGCAGCGTATCCAGTTCCTGCATACCATCCGCAGAAAATGGCCGGTGGGCAGCCAGCGATTTCGCGGCGACATCCGCCGACATCCGCTCAATAATATCGCCGGCCTGTTCAAGATTTACCGCCAGATCGATAATCTCAGCCCAGCGCCTGGAGTCCTGCTCAGCCAGATCTTCCTTTGGCATCTGTGCCAGATAGAGTTTAATGGCGGTATAGAGTACATCCACATCATCATCCAGCCGCCGGACCGTTCTTTCCTCGCGTACTTCACCGTGCATCACCTTTGTCAGAGTCTGCAGCATCTGTTCCAGCACATCTCCGATACGCAGAGTCTCACGGGCGGCATTGACCAGCGCCAGCGCTGGCGTATCCAGAGCACTGTAGTCGAGATGCTTTGGCTTCAGGCGCAGATCATTGTCCACATCATCATTTATCAGCCGGGTACATAACCGCGCCATCGCTCCGCTGAAGGGAACCAGTGCCAGGCAGCGAATAACGTTGTAGAACACATGAAATGAAATCACCAGTTCCGCATCACTCATCGGAACATGTGACAGCGCACTGGCGATCAGATTGATAAAGGGCAGAATAATAATACAGCCAATCAGCTTAAACAGCAGGCTGCCGAGAGCCACCCGCTTCCCTGCCGCGTTGGAGCGACTATTGTTGATCATCGCCAGCAGGCCACTGCCAAAGTTAGCGCCAATCACCAGGCAAAGGGCCACTTTGAATGAAATAACATCGGTCGCGGTCAGGGTAGCGGTTATCAGCACGGCAGCCAGGCTGGAATAACTGATAATGGCAAAGACTGCCCCCACCAGCGCATCAAGAATAATATCGCCGGTCAGGGACGAGAACAGTACCTGAACGCCGGCCGCCTGGGTAATCGGGTGTGAGGCCTGAACAATCAGTTGCAGTGCCAGTAAAATAAGCCCCAGTCCAATCCCGGTGCGCCCTATTTGTCCCAGCCGGGTCTGTTTACGGCTAAGAAAGAAGGTCACCCCGATAAAAATAAACAACGGTGACAACCAGGACAGGTCAAACGTCAGAATACGCGCCATAATGGCTGTCCCGACATCGGCACCCAGTACTACCACCAGCGCAGGGGTCAGACTCATCAGGTTCTGTGACACAAATGAAGTCACCAGCAAGGTCGTCGCGTTACTGCTTTGTACCAGCGCGGTAACACCAATCCCGGCCAGGAAAGCCATCGGCTTTTTTTCGACACTGCGGCTGATGACCCGCCGCAGATCAGCGCCATACACCCGCATAATGCCGGTACGGACAATATGTGTCCCCCAGACAAGTAACGCGATTGCTGATAATAAATTTAATAAAGTTAACATGTTAAGGTTACTCCTTTTCCGTCACGTTGCCGGTAACTTCAGCGGAAACGTGTCGTGCTCCTCTGGCCGGACAATCGGATGACGGCTCCTTAACACCGGTATTCGCCTGTAAATTCCCCCTGTCAGGCAACCTGACGTAATGCGGAAAAATCTATCTGCAGCCCCAGTTGCAGGCCGGCAGGATAGAGACCATCGTCACGGCGGTTAAGCATATCGACAGACAGCTCGATGCCCTGACATTCAACACGGTAACGGATCACGTTTCCCAGCAGGCTGCTGCTGAGAATACGCGCAGAAAGCCCCTGTTCCGCCGGGCAGAAACGAAGAGTTTCAGGACGAATAGCTACATGCGAATGAAATGATTGTCCGGTCAGCTGCGTCGCCTGTCCGGCCGTTAATAAATTATAATTGCCGATAAAACCGGCAGCAAATAAGTCTGCAGGCTGAGTATACAGATCTTCAGCCGCCCCGTTTTGCACAATCTGACCTTTATTCATCAATACGATACGATCGGACAGGGTCAGAGCTTCTTCCTGATCGTGGGTCACAAATATTGTGGTCAGATTCAGCTCCTGCTGAATCAGGCGAATTTGATCACGCAAATGGCGACGTATCCTGGCATCCAGTGCCGAAAGTGGCTCATCCAGTAACAGTAATTTCGGCCGGGTGACCAGTGAACGAGCCAGCGCCACACGCTGGCACTGTCCGCCGGATAGCTGATGAGGATAACGGCCGGCAAATTCGTGCAGTTCAACCAGAGCCAGTACCTCGGCGACCCGGCGGCGGATATCAGCAGCCGGTAATTTCTGCATTTTCAGGCCAAAAGCCACATTTTTTTCGACCGTCATATTCGGGAACAGTGCGTAACTCTGGAACACCATACCAACGCCCCGCTGCTGAACAGGCACATTCACAATATTGTGATTGTCCAGCAGGATTTCACCGCTATCCACTTCCGTCAGTCCTGCCAGACAACGTAACAGTGTCGATTTTCCACAGCCACTCGGGCCCAATAAGGTCACAAACTCACCTTCGCGGGCGGTAAAGTCGATATCGTGAAAAACAGGGGTTGTAGCGTAGCTTTTATTCAGTCGTCTGACATTCAGGGTGGCCATAGGGTGCCTCATTGACGGTTAAGCAGATTGGCCAGCCAGGTGACAACCAGGATGACAGCAAAATAAGAGATCACTAATGCGCTGGTAAAATGACCACTACCATTACGCATATTGTAGAGATAGACCTGCAGTGTTTCATAGCGGCTGCCGACTAACAGGTTAGCGAATACAAACTCACCTATCAGAAACGAGAACGATAACAGTACCGCCACCAGCACACCCTTACGTAAGTTAGGCAGCACCACAAAAATAGCCGCTTTACAGGTACCGGCACCTAACAAATGAGCAGCATCAATCAGCTCTTTCAGATTCACTGACTGCATATTATTGGTGATAGCACGGTAGATAAACGGTAATGCAATCGTGAAATAACAGCCGATCAGGATCCAGGGGGTACCGGTCAGCATCAGGGGTTCGGAAGAATAGAGTTGCAGTAACCCGACAGAGGAGACCACCGGGGGTACAGCAAACGGCATCAGGATCAGGACATTCATTATACTGTCCAGCCCAGGGTAGTAGTAAGCAATTACAAACATTGCAGGCAGTACCAGTAAAAGCGATATCAGCAGCGCACCAAAACAGACCAGCAAAGAATGCCATAGCGCACTGATAAAACGCGGGTCCTGCCATAACGTGGTAAACCATGACAGTGTCAGCCCGTGGGGTAAGATAGTATCGCTCCATTCCCTCGATAAGGCATATACCAGTGTGGCGGCCAGCGGCAGCGCGAGGATCACCAGCAGTACACTGCTGACAGTCCGGTGATAGATATTTTCAGTCCGGGACATAGTCACTCCCTTCAGGAACGTCCGGCAGCTAAATAACTGCGACGTACCAGGTATTGTTGAACGACAGTGATAACTGTCAGCAGAACCACCAGCAGCATTGCCAATGCACTTCCCATATAAGGATCCAGGGAAATATCTCCGGACACCAGTGCCGCTATCCGCACCGGCACAACATTAAAGTTACCGCTGGTCAGGGCATAGATGGTGGCATAAGCCCCGAGGGCATTCGCCAGCAGGATCACAAACGTCCCCAGTAACGCTGGTGACAGGACAGGTAACGCAATCAGACGCCAGTAATGCCAGCGGCCTGCACCCAGCAGCGCCGCCGACTCCTGCCACTCTTTCCTGAGTCCTTCAAAGGCCGGAAACAGCAGCAGCACCCCCAGCGGGATCTGGAACCAGGTGTAAATCAGGATCATGCCATCGCGGGAGAATAACCGGAATCCGGATGCCAGCCCGTAATGGCGCATCAGTAACGTCAGACATCCGTTGAGACCAAGCAGAATAATAAAAGCGAAAGCCAGTGGCACTCCGGCAAAATTACTGGTCATATTGGTAAATGCCATCATAAAACGATGGAAACGGCCATTACCCAGTTGATGCAGGGAATACCCTGCCACCAGCGAGATAAGTAACCCATACACACTGGACCAGAAAGAGATATCGAGAGAAAAACGTATCGCCTGCAAATAAAAAGGGGATGTCAGAATGTCATGATAGTTATCAACACCCCAGCGGCTGTTCACATCACTCCAGAAACTGTTACCGGCTACCCATATCAGCGGTGCCAACTGAAAAGCGATATAAAACAATGCAAATGGCAGTAACCACAGCAGGGCTATGCGTTTTCCCTTCATTCCCCGGCCTCCGGTCCTGTCGACAACAGCGCCTGACATACCGGTTTATCATGGGCAATCTCAAGAAGCTGACAAACAGTGCCACATAACTCGGTCTGACGCGGCACAATATTATTCTGTTTAGAAAATCCGCGGCCGAACACAAACAGCGGAACCCTGATTTCTTCGGGTAATCGCCCGCCATGGGAACGATCATCATTCATACCGTGATCCGCCGTAACAATCACCTGATAATCTTCCCGCAGCCATTGGGGCATCCAATGTGACAGATAACCATCGGCAATACGTGCACGGTTGCGATACTGTGCTGAGCTGAGTCCGAATTTATGCCCTGCATCGTCGATATTCATCGGGTGAATCAGCAGAAAGTCGGGATCATAGCCGCGGCGCAGACTTTCGGCATCTTCAAACAGGTGAGAATCCGGATAACTGTCATCCGAGTAAAAATGTCCGAACTGAATAGGCAGATCTTCTTGCTGTGTATGACGGTCACGAACCGCATCGTAAGGACTGCGGTTATACAATTCACTCACCCAGTGGTAGGCTGCCGCTGCCGTGACCAGACCTGCATCCCGCGCATAATGAAAGATACTGCGCTGCTGACTGAGCCGGCTGACCCCGTTATGAATAATTCCGCTGATCACCGGCGGTACTCCGGTGAGAATACATTCATACAATGGCCGTGACAGTGAAGGTAACTCACAGGTCATCGGGTAATATTTGCCATTCCCCTGAGCACACTCGGCATGTAAATAGCCCATCCCATGCTCAGCGACGATATCACTCAGACCGTCCAGTACCACCAGGATTGTTTTCATCTTTTACCTCATTACCCGAACGACTTACTGTTGCATATTGATCATGACATCCTGCTGCCACAGAGCTGGCAGTTGTTTTGACGTTTTGTCCCAGGCGGCCTGGTCCTTAATCGGATGGGCATTTTTATATTCAGAGGCCGGTAACAATTTGGCCTGAACGTCTGCCGGTAAAGTCAGATACTGTGCGCGGATAGGACGGGCATAACCACGAGCCAGGTTGATCTGACCGGCATCAGAGAAGATGTACTCACGGGTCAGTTTGGCGGCATTCGGGTGTCTGGCATATTTGTTAATAATGGTCGTGTAACCCGAGGTTACCGAGCCGTCGGAAGGGATCACTACCTGGTAGCGGTTCTTATCAATCTGATCGCGGTAATTCAGACCATTAAAGTCCCAGACTACCGCGACCTGGATTTCCCCTTTCTCAATATTCGCAATCACCGGATCTGTCAGGCCCAGACGGCCCTGCTTCGCCAGATCACCAAAATATTTCAGTGCCGGGGTCAAATCTTTCTCGTTCCCCCCCAGTGCATAGTTGGCCGCTAATACGCCATTGGCGGCCTGAGCAGCCACACCCACATCACCGATGGTTACGACATATTTACCTTTTTTAAGATCAGCCCAGCTGTGCGGAACATCTTTGACCTGTTGTTTGTCGACCAGAAAAGCGATTGTCCCGGTGTAGGCCAGCATCCAGTCACCCTGTTTATCTTTTGCCCAGTCGGGAACCTGATCCCAGTGGCTGGTTTTATAAGGCTGTGCCAGACCTTTCGCGACAGCTATCGGGCCAAATGCAGCACCGACATCACCAATATCTGCACTGGCATTACCTTTCTCGGCAGCGAATTTTGCCAGTTCCTGTGCCGATGACATATCCGTATCACTGTGTTTAATACCGTATTGCGTCGTGATGTCATGCCAGGTGTCTTTCCAGTCAGCCCAGCTGTCAGGCATCCCGACACTATTGATTTGCCCTTCACTGCGGGCGGCTTTTTCCAGTGCCGCCAGGTCATTATCGGCTGCATGTGCGGCAGGAAGAGCAAGAAAAATGGCTGCGGATAATAGCGTTAACATACTGGCTTTCATGTCGGGCTCCTGCGATTAGGGGATAGAACACTGGTCTAGTCCAGCAAAAACCAAGCCAATGTAGCGGCATACTATGAAGATTTTATGACAGCATTGTGATATCAGGATTTTTACCCTACTCTGCGGGCTGGCTACGCTGAGCACTGCGGTTCACCGGCGTTATCACAATGAATTCAGTGAGTGCAGACATGCACCGACATGGGGCTGACAGGTGACTTCCGGGAACACGAAAACAGTCGATATGATTGCGGGCTCTCTGCTGCAACGTGTAGAAAAGGGCGAATTCGCACAAGGGCGTCTGCCATCAGAACGATGCCTGAGCGAACAATATGCCACCACCCGTATTACCCTACGGGAAGCGCTGGCATTACTGGAAACTCACGGGAAAATATACCGTGAGCTGCGTCGTGGATGGTTTATCGCACCACCACGGCTGGTGTATAACCCTTTGTTGCGCAGCCATTTCCATGAAATGGCGGCACAGCAGGGACGGCTGGCCCATACCGAGGTGATCAGCTGTGGTGAGATTTCGGCAACACCTTTACTGGCACAGCAATTATCTGTCACCGCGGGTGAGGCGCTTTTCTGTATCCGCCGCTTAAGGAGGATTGACGGGCGGGCGGTACTCTATGTCGAGCATTATCTCAATCCGCAATTCTTCCCGGGACTGTTGCAGGAAGATCTCACCCGTTCACTGACAGATTTATACCAGTCTCTGTATGGCATACGTTATGGCGGCGTACGTTTTACCGTGTTACCCGGCCCTTTACCGGCCTTTTCCGCTCCGGCACTGAATGTTGCTTCAGGCAGCCCGGGGATTTGTATCACCCGCATCAACCAGAACCAGCATCACCAGGTGATCGACTGTGACCATGAATACTGGCGCTACGATGCATTATGTGTCGATGTGGAAACCTGACCTCTTAGGTTCCCTTGTCAGGCTGACCGGAGGACGGGCTTTCGGCTGGCAGAAGACGGCGGCGATATAAACGCCGCGGATGACCTATTTTCCCGTAAACCATTTCGACCCCCAGTAATCCGGTTCTGACACAGTATTCCAGATAACGTCGTGCCGTAGTTTTGCTCAGCCCCGAGTGGACCATAACCTCATCCACACTCAGGCACTGATCTCCTTCGCTAAACAGTTGCTGTACCCGTGCCAGGGTATTTTCTTCAATACCTTTTTCGGTTTCCCGCTGCCGGAAATTCTTTGCCTGTAGCTGATACAGTAAATCGACATTTTTTTGATCAACAACCTTCCACTCCCGCTGCTGTTTACTGAAACGGATAAAGTTTTCCAGCGACTGGCTAAGCCGCTTCAGGGACACCGGCTTAAGAATATAATCAAATGCTCCAACGCGGATCGCCTGACTACAGATATTCATATCACTGGCTGCCGTAATGAAAATAACCGCGCATTTCGCCCGGCTGAACATGGCGGAGCTGATTAAACTGATCCCCTGTCCGTCAGGCAGATAGTTATCCATAAGTACCAGCTGCGGATTACGTTGTTCGATCATTTCTCTTGCCTGAGCAAGAGTGGAGGCAATACCTGTAACCCGTAAACACGGGAAGTCATTCACCAGCGCTGCGTGTAACTGCGCAAGCGTGCTTTCATCTTCAACAATCAGTACATCAATATGTTCATCAGGCATAATTATTATCTTTAGTTGCTGTATTCCTTTTACTCAGGTATCAGGCTGTGCTTCAGGAATATCCGGAATAAAAACAGAAAAAACCGTTCCCCCGCCGGGATTATCAGTAACTTCGATCACACCACCGGCCTGGGTAACGAAACTGCTCACCAGATAGAGGCCGATGCCGTGTTCTGCCCCGTCTTTTGAAGTCATTTCCCGGTCAAATAAGCGATCCACCATCATTTCAGGGATCCCGACACCCCTGTCGGCAACTTCAATAATCAATTCGTCCTTACCGGCGAGGATCAGCACCTCAATGATCCTGCGAGAAGGATCCATGTGTCCTGTGGCTTCGATCGCATTATCCAGCAGATTACCTATCACGGAGATCAATTCTGATTCCGGCAGTCCGCGAAATGGCAATAACAGATGGCTGCCGGGATCAAAAACCAGTGCAATACCTTTCTCTCGCGCCCGCGATACTTTTCCCAGCAGTAATCCGCACAACATAGGGGAAGCAAATTGTGCGGAAATAAAATCCAGCACACCCTGGGCATGTTCAGACTGTAACTGGATGTAGTCGATAGCTTCACGATAGTGACCGGACTGCAGTAAGCCGGAGATCACAGCCGTCTGATTTAGCTGTTCATGATGCATAATGCGCAGATTTTCAAGGTAGCCGTTGACCTGACTTAAACGGGTCGTCAGGCTTTCTATTTCCTGGCGGTCACGGAAGGTAATTACCCATCCTTGTAGTTTGTTTTCCAGTAAAATACGGACACGACTGGCAATAACAGTGAGCTGATTAAAAAGACAGATTTCGTCATGCGTATCATTTTCCAGCATAACGGTACGGTCGAAGAAAGTTACTGGTTTAATTAACTGATGAATATTTTTTCCGTTCAGTGAATTATGTTCTCCTTTGATACCCAGCAGTAACTGCGCAGCTTTATTTACCACAATCACTTTTAACTGATCGTCTACCGCAATCACCCCTTCATAAATCGACTCCAGCATCGCTTTTTGCTGACGTACCAGCAGGCCTATCTCCCTGGGCTCCAGACAAGACATCTGTTTTTTGATGCTGCGGGTAAAAAACCATGAATATATAAACAAACTGACTAACATCAAAAAAAGAATGATAAAAGCATTAAAAACCTTACTGAAGGTAATATTATCCAGTTCACTTTTCAGGTAGCCAACCGAAACAATCCCGGTAATATTTCCGTTATTATCATAAACCGGTGATTTACTACGCAGAGAAATACCCATCCCCCCTCTCCGCCAGGTCGTCACTGTCTTGCCCCCCAGCACCTCATCATTGTCACCACCGATCAGCGGAGTCCCGACTTTTTCTTTATTCACAGAATGATATAAGTGGTTTATTTTATTGTCCCCGATAACAATAAAACTGGCGTCGCTCAATAGTACAATTTTATCCATAAAGTCTGTGATTTCCTGCAGATTACTGTTGGCGACAGAACGACGCAGATCTGGCATTACCGAAATGAGATCTGACTGAACGCGCGTTCTCACGCTCATCTCCTGGTAGATTCTTCTGCCTGCTTCCAGATAGTAATAGACAGCGAAAAGAGAGAACAATAATAAAAAAACAATAATCAAAGAGATAAACAACCTTATCTGAAAAGACATTTTCATATGCCGCCCGCCACAGTACGCTGACATGACAGATAATATATCACCACTCAGTTAATTCTATTTTTTAAATAAAAAAACTTGTGATCTTTTGCACAGCTTAATTCCTTAAATGTCACCTGTTACCTTGCCATACAACTGTACCCCGGTTAAAAAAACATAAAATAAAAATATTAAATACAAAAAAAGAACATCATCGGCCACAGCCGGAATATTCTCCCTAATAAAAACCATTAAATCCTTTAAGTTCATAAAAACCATTAGCGCCATAAAATCTCCTAAATAAGTAAATCCTTTATCACAACATCAGTAAGTATTTCCTTGCGAGAATAATATTAACAATAAAGGAGAACTCTGATGGCTACAAAAAATATCCCGGCAGACAGCCCGGAAAAGAAATCATTAAAAGAGCAATGGTGGCATATTCTTGACACCTGGAAGGTAGGTATTATCCCCCTGCCTTTATTTATTCTCTGCGGAGTATTGATCGCCATTGAGTCCGCAGGGGGAAGGCTTTCCAGCGATATAGTCGTAATGGTAGCTACCCTCGCTTTCTTCGGCTTTGCCTGTGGTGAATTTGGTAAACGTCTGCCTGTGGTCGGAAAAATAGGTGCTGCTGCGATTTGTGCCACCTTCATTCCCTCTGCACTCGTCTTCTATGAAGTGCTGCCGGATATCGTTGTTCAGGCAACCACTAAATTCTATAAAGATACCAACATTCTTTATCTTTATATCTGTTGCATTATTGTCGGCAGTATTATGAGTATGAACCGGACAACCCTGATTCAGGGTTTCTTGCGTATTTTTGTCCCGATGTTATGCGGCGAAATTGTCGGTATGCTGGTCGGGATGGGGGTCGGACTCGCTCTTGGCCTGGAACCATTCCAGATTTTCTTCTTTATTATTTTACCGATCATGGCAGGCGGTGTTGGCGAAGGTGCTATCCCTTTATCGATAGGTTATGCCGCATTGCTCAATATGGATCAGGGTGTGGCCTTAGGCCGTGTGTTACCTATGGTTATGCTCGGCAGTCTGACGGCCATTATTATTGCCGGCTGTCTGAATCAAATCGGCAAACGCTACCCGCACCTTACCGGTGAAGGTCAGCTGATGCCTGAATCTGAAAATACCTCTGACCTTTCCGGCCCTCCTGACGAAGGCGCGAAACTGTTTAGCGGTCCCCCTGACATGGGTGCAGTGGCTTCCGGTGTATTGCTGGCAGTCCTTCTTTATATGGTGGGCATGCTGGGACATAAATTTATTGGCTTACCGGCCCCGGTGGGCATGCTGTTCGCTGCAGTGCTGGTGAAACTGGTACATGGAGTATCACCACGCCTGCTGGCAGGCTCTCAGATGGTATATAAATTTTTCCAGACGGCCGTCACTTATCCGATTCTGTTTGCTGTCGGAGTGGCAATTACACCATGGCAGGAACTGGTGAATGCTTTCACTCTGACCAACTTACTGATTATTTTCAGTACTGTCCTTTCGCTGGTCGTTACCGGCTTCTTCGTCGGCAAAAAACTGCGTATGCACCCGGTAGATGTCGCCATCATTTCCTGTTGTCAGAGCGGACAAGGAGGTACCGGTGATGTTGCGATTCTGACTGCGGGCAACCGGATGGTGTTAATGCCTTTCGCACAGATAGCGACCCGTATCGGCGGTGCAATTAATGTTTCGGTGTCGTTGCTGATCCTCGGAAACTTTATTATTTAATCAGATATTGCAGGATTTCAGATGAAAATAGCCAGTTATCTGCATCAGGGTGTTCGCAGCTACGGAATAGTAAAAACCGACGGTATTATCGATTTAGGGAGTCGTCTCTGCCACCGCTACGCAGATCTGAAATCCTTACTCGTCGCCGGGGAACTTGCCACCGCACGCAGCTATAGCGAAGAAAAAATCGATTTTACAACACAGGAGATCGATTACTTACCGGTGATTGAAAACCCCGGCAAGATACTGTGTGCAGGGATGAATTATGCCGAAAAGCGGCAGGAGTTTGGGCAGACTGACCCGGCCCCGACGTTATTTATCCGGTTTGCTGATTCTCAGACCGGCCATAATACCCGGTTACTAAAACCTTATGATTCTGATCAATTCGACTATGAAGGTGAGCTGGCGATAATCATCGGTACCGCAGGCCGGCATATTTCTCAGGCAGATGCCCTCAGTCATATTGCCGGTTACAGCTGTTATATGGATGCCTCTGTCAGGGACTGGCAGCACGCCTGGTTCACCGCCGGAAAAAACTGGCGTAACACCGGTGGTTTTGGCCCTTACCTGACCACCAGTGATGAAATAGATAACCCCCATAACCTGATGCTCAGGACCCGGCTCAACGGGACAATTGTTCAGCAGGATAATACCTGCAATATGATCCACAGCATACCTTACCTGATTGAATATATTAGTACTTTTACAAGAATCAGCGCCGGGGACGTGATTATTACCGGCTCACCTGGCGGGACAGGGAAAATGCGTCGCCCTCCGTTATTTATGCAGCCCGGTGACCGGATAGAAGTCGACATTGAGCAGGTCGGCCATCTGATCAATACAGTCGCAGAAGAGCCCGTCGTTTCCGAAGTATTTACCGGCCAAAGGAGCATATGACGACAATGGATATTCTCCCTGTATTCAGTCTGCGTATCACGGACAGTATCCGGCAGCCACAACGTCTGGAAAAGATTCGTCAGTTTCTCAGCAAACATGATCTGGCACCGGACAACGATATTCGTTTCTTTGCTGAAGCCAGTATTGGTCACCGGCTGGCGGGCTGTGCCGGTCTGGCGGGAAATATCGTCAAATGTGTAGTGACCGATACTCCCTGGCGGGGAGCCAATCTGACAGGGTTACTGCTGGCTGAGCTCGAACGCATTGCGGTTGATAAAGGTATCGCACCGCTTTTTCTCTGCACCCGCCGGGAAAACTGCGATAAGTTCTGCCGCTGTGGTTTCTGGCCTGTTGCCGAGGATTCAGCTGGCACAGTACTGATGGAAAACAACCCGGTCGGGCTGCAACGCTATTGCCAGCAGTTGCAGAAATTACGCCAGCCCGGGGAAAAAATTGCCGCCATTATCATGAATGCCGACCCTTTTACTCTGGGGCATCAGTTTCTGGCAGAGCAGGCTTGCGGGCAATGTGACTGGCTGCATCTGTTCTTAGTCGGAGAAGAAGCGGCATACTTTTCTTATGCCGACAGGCTGACGATGCTGACCCATGGGGTGGCTCATTTACCCCGGGTAACAGTGCATGGTGGTTCACCCTACATTATTTCCCGTGCCACGTTCCCCGCTTATTTCCTGAAAGACAAGGTGGCAGTCGATCAGACATGGAGTGAAACAGATCTGATTTTGTTTCGGGACCATATTGCTCCGGCGCTGGGGATCACCCACCGTTTTGTCGGTTCTGAACCTTTCTGCCTGACCACCCGCCGGTATAACCAGGCCATGCATCATCTGCTTGGCGGTCATATGGTAGTCGCCGAAATAGCACGTATCAACAGCTCCGCGGGGATCCCGTTTTCGGCCTCAGAAGTGCGACGGTTGCTGGCTGAGCAACAGTATGACCTGCTGCGTGACAAGGTGCCCGCCACGACATTTTCACACCTGAAAACACTGATCAGCCCACATCCGGTGTGAAGTTAAATGAATAAGGAGATAACAGATGAAAATTATCAGAGAGGCATTATCCGGTACCCTCGAATCCGGCGATGTCAGAGTAAAAATACTGCCCGCTGACGGTACTATCGACATCGTCATCCAGAGTGATGTCATCAAACAGTTCGGACAACAGATCAATCAGGTAAGCGTACAAACACTGGCTGATATGGGTGTTCACAGCGGGCTGCTGATTATTGAAGATAAAGGAGCTCTCGATTGCGTGCTGCGCGCACGGATACAGTGTGCGGTGTTACGGGCGGCGGACGAAGCAAAACCTGAGTGGGAGACTATGCCATGAAAAAACTTCGCCGCAGTATGCTGTTTGTCCCGGGAACCAGTGCCGCCATGCTCTCCAGCGCATTTATCTATCGCCCCGACGCCATCATGTTTGATCTCGAAGATGCCGTTTCGGTGAATGAAAAAGATGCCGGGCGTTTGCTGGTCTGCCAGGCATTACAGCACCCGATGTATCGGGATATAGAGAAAATTGTCCGTATTAATCCACTGCATACGCCTTTCGGATTACAGGACCTGAAAGCGGTAGTACACGCAGGCGCAGAGGTTATCCGCCTGCCAAAAACCGATTCCCCACAAGACATCCATGCCCTGGAAACCCAACTGGAAATCATCGAGCAAACCTGTGGTCGCCCCTCCGGAACCACCCGCCTGCTGGCTGCTATCGAATCGGCTACCGGGGTTATCAATGCGGTCGCGATTGCCCGCAGCTCACCCAGGCTCATCGGTATCGCCCTGGCTGCATTTGACTACGTTATGGATATGCAAACCGAGCGTGGTGACGGTACTGAGCTGTTTTATGCCCGCTGTGCGGTTCTGCATGCCGCCAGGGCCGCAGGTATTGATGCTTTTGATGCCGTCTGGTCAGACACCAGTGATGAGCAGGGTTTTCTGAAAGAAACCGACCTGATACGCAGAATGGGCTTCAATGGGAAATCCCTGATTAATCCGCGTCAGATAGCCTTACTGCATCAGGCATTTGCGCCAACACAGCAGGAAGTGGACTATGCACAACAAGTGATTGAAGCCGCCAGTGAGGGAGAAAAGCAAGGGCTGGGAGTCGTTGCTCTTAACGGGAAGATGATTGATGCACCGATCATCAGTCATGCACAGAAAGTGCTGGAACGTGCTGCCGCATCTGCTGTACATCACTGAGGATAATATTATGAAAGATAAAGATTTACTGCCTGGCTGCGGGCAACTTAATGCTTTTAGCGGGGCGAATGTCTCAACGCCCTGGCTGGCTGATCCTGAACAGAAGCATACCCGGAAACTCTGTAATAATTTGGAAGAAGCGATACAACGCTGTGAGCTACAAGATGGAATGACCATCTCATTTCATCACGCCTTCCGCGAAGGCGACAAAATGATTAATTATGTGGTTGAAAAGCTGTCCGCTCTCGGTTTTAAAAATCTGACGCTGGCATCCAGTTCGCTGATGAGTTGCAATGCCCCGCTGATTGAACCAATCCGTGCAGGCGTCATTACGGCCATTTATACTTCAGGGATGCGTGGCCAGCTGGCAGAGGCTATCTCTAACGGGCTGATGGCATCACCGGTACATATCCACTCCCATGGCGGCCGGGTCAAACTGCTGCAGGACGGTGAAATCAGTATTGATGTTGCCTTTCTCGCTGTGACCGGCTGTGATGAGTTCGGCAATGCCAGCGGTACCGGTAAAGGTTCAGCCTGCGGCTCTTTAGGCTATGCCATGACCGATGCCCGCTATGCACGTAAAGTTGTACTGCTGACAGAAACATTGCTGCCTTATCCTGCCTTACCGGCCAGTATCCTCCAGGATCAGGTGGATTATATTGTACAGACCGACTGTGTCGGAGATCCCGCCAGGATCAGTGTCGGTGCGGCCCGTATAACCAATAATCCCCGTGAGCTGTTGATTGCCCGCCATGCCGCCGGAGTCATTGAACATTCCGGTTATTTTACCCCCGGCTTTTCTTTGCAAACCGGTTCAGGCGCTGCCGCAACGGCCTGTACCCGGTTTCTGGGCGAAAAAATGGCACGGGATGGTATCCATGCCCGCTTCGCTCTTGGCGGGATCACTGCCAGCCTGGTTGAGCTTCATGAACAGGGATTAATCGAAAAACTGCTGGATACCCAGTGTTTTGACAGCCAGGCCGCAGAGTCTCTTGGCCGTAACCCTCTGCATCTGGAAATATCCACCAATGTCTATGCCAATCCCGCCAGTAAAGGAGCCAGCTGTGATCAGTTGGATGTCGTGATACTGAGTGCGCTGGAAATCGACCTCGATTTTAATGTCAATGTGATCACCGGATCCGATGGCGTAATGCGGGGCGCATCTGGTGGTCACTGTGATGTCGCGGCGGCGGCTAATCTGACCATAGTGGTGGCACCTTTAATCCGTGCCAGGATCCCCACCGTGGTAAAACGTGTAACAACACTGGTCACTCCCGGAGAAAGTATTGATGTTCTGGTCACCGATCACGGGATTGCGGTGAATCCTGCCCGCCCGGAATTAAAAGAACGTCTGATACAGGCAGGAATGAATATAGTATCTGTTGACGATCTCTGGCAACGGGCCTTGCTGATCAGCGGGCAACCGCAACCAATAAAATTCACCGATAAGATTGTCGGTATCATCCGTTACCGTGATGGCAGTGTGATTGATGTTGTCCGACAGATAGCGAAGGAAGAATAATGGACAATCCGGAAACTTTCACCCGCGCCTTCAGCCTGAACTCTCTGCTGCAGGCCAGAGAGAAAAGAGCGGCGCGACAGGATAAGTGGTTAACCCGCTATCATCAGCCGGTGATTTCCCTGACCCTGGTGACGCCAGGACCGGTTAAAACCAGTGCCCGCTATGAGAATATTATGGGGGTAGCCCTGCAGGTCTGTGACCAGTGGATAAGCCAGAACCACTGGCCATTAACTGCCAGGCAGGTGAACTGGCTGGCAACCGGGCCTGAGGCCTTATGGTGTGTTGATCATCCCGCAGCAGAGCTCAAAAAACAGTTGGCAGAGATTGAGCAGACACACCCGCTGGGCAGACTCTGGGACTTTGATGTCATTTGCCCGCTATCAGGTGTGACAGACAGAAAGTCCCTGAATCATCCTGCTCGTCGTTGTCTGGTTTGTGACCTGCCGGCAATCCGTTGTGCGCGTTCACGCCGTCATCCGCCACAAGTTGTATTGGATTGTGTGGAGAGAATCATTAATGACTGGTTTACCCGTGGATAATGGATCTTTCACGCTGCTTCCGCAAAAAGTGATTGCAGCATTACAGGATGAACTGGATCTGACACCGAAACCGGGACTGGTTGACCGCAATAACAGCGGATCACACCATGATATGGATTATGACTTATTCCGGCAGAGTATCAGTGCTATCAGTCCATGGTTCAGGGTATTTGAGCAACTCGGATACAGTAATGCCTCTCTGCCCGCAGAGAGGCAACTACTGCTACTGCGTCCCGCAGGCCTGGCATGTGAACAGGCCATGTTTTCTGCTACCGGACAAGTGAATACGCATCAGGGAGGAATCTTCTCTCTCGGGTTGCTCTGTTGTGCCGCCGGGCGGCTGGCAGGACGGCAGGAGGCAGTCAGCGCACTGGCCCTATGCAGGGAAACCAGTGCCATCTGCCGGGGGATTGTCGACCGGGAGCTGGCTGCGGGCCGAAATGCCAGCCCGTCAGCTATCCGGCTGTTCCGGCAGTATAAGCTGACCGGGGCCAGAGGAGAGGCAGAAAGCGGATTCCTGACAGTTCGCCGCTATGTATTGCCATTCTGGCACCAGGAAACGGGTAAACGTCAGCATCACCATGCTTTACTCCGGCTAATGTCGGTAAATGCAGATACCAATCTGGTTTCGCGTGGCGGCATGGCCGGACTCGGGTTTGTACGTCATTATGCCCGAAAAATACTCAGCGGAGCATGGGGGGCCGATGAACTGAATAACATGGATCAGCAACTGATATCCCGTCATCTGAGCCCGGGCGGAAGTGCTGATTTACTGGCTGTTGCAATAGTACTGGCAGGCCTGATGTAATATTTCACTCGAGTAGCAGAAGAGAAAACCAGAACACAATTCCTCACGGAGATAATCACCACTACCTCCGTGAATAATCCCCGGGAAGATATCAGTCCAGAGTCGGTGTCATATGCTTCAGGTCGTATGGCGTTATCTGGTAGACATAATAATTCAGCCAGTTAGAAAAGAGTAAGTGTCCGTGACTACGCCAGCTCGCCTGAGGAGTCAGGTGAGGGTTATTACCCGGAAAATAATTATAGGGCAGTGGTGAATCGATCCCCGCACCAATATCCCGCTGATACTCGCCTGCCAGAGTATCCGCATTATACTCGGGATGACCAGTGACAAATACCAGCCGTTTATCCCGGCTCGCCATCAGGTAAACTCCGGTTTGTTCTGACACTGCAAACACATCAAGATCGGTATGATCACGGATAATATCAGCCGGAAAATCCGCATAGCGGGAATGGGGGGCCAGAAACTGGTCGTCGAATCCACGGGTCAGTAATCCATGTGGCTGTACAACATTGTGCTGATAAACACCCGACAGTTTTTGCTGACGGGTCATTTTCGGCAAGCCATACAAAATATTTAATGCCGCCTGTACAGCCCAGCAGACAAACATTGTCGATGTGACATGATCTTTCGCCCAGTGTAATACCTGCTGTATTTGTGGCCAGTAAGCAACATCATCAAAATCGACCAGGCCCAGAGGTGCGCCGGTAACAATCAGACCATCGTAGTTTTCATGCTGAATATCAGAAAAGTTACAGTAAAAGGTATCCAGATGCTCAGCCGGTGTATTTCTCGACTCGCGGTTATCTATACGCAGTAACTGAATATCCAGTTGTAAAGGCGAGTTCGACAGTAATCGCAGAAACTGATTCTCAGTTTCGATCTTTTTTGGCATCAGATTAAGGATCAAAATCTTCAGTGGCCGAATATTCTGGATCAACGCACGGGAAGACGCCATAACAAAGACATTTTCGTTGCGTAAAAAATTAACCGCGGGAAGATCATCCGGTACTCTGATTGGCATTACCTGATACCTCTTAAAAACACATATACGTTTAGACATCCAGACAGCCAAGACTAGCGTGCAGCCTGTAAAAAGTCGAGACTGATCGGCTGATTATGAAAATCTTTCAGCTTAACTCTGCAAATAATTCAATAAATACCCAGAGCAGCACGTAATACCCACAGGCAGATCAACGAGGTGTCCGATTATACGTAGCCTGCCCGGAATAACAGCCCTGGCAGCCGGAGGAATAGCAACAGACATGACCATACACCGGACGGAATTAATACATCGCCATATACTGCTAAAATAAAGAGTTTTTACTGATAATATCCGCTGTAATTCTCTCGATTAGCAGAAAATAGTTATCTTTTAAAAATTTTGACAGCAAAAGATTATCATTTAATATGATATTTCCGGAAGAAGCATAATTATAACGGGGCAATAAATTATTATGGAATATGTTATAAGATCGGCTACTGCCAGTGATATTAATACAATTATCACATTCACTGTACGTGAGGCACAGGAATCACAAGGCTCTGAAGTTGACCTGATTGCGGTTGAACGCGGAGTATCCTCAGCATTTACCCGGCATCCTCGTTCACAATACTGGATAATGGAAAATGCAGACGGTAGCGCTGTTGCTCATACTTCGATTATCAAAGAATGGAGCGATTTTTGCGGTAAAGATTACTGGTGGATACAAAGCTTCTATATTGCCCCTGAACACCGCGGACGAGGTCTGGCCGATCAATTGATTAACCATCTTAGCGCCGCTGCAAAATCAGCAGATGCTCTGGAACTGCGCTTATATGTACACGGAGATAATCAACGTGCTATCCGCGCATACCAGCGCTGCGGTTTTTCCGCGTCTCCTTATTTAATGATGAAAACCAGTCTGTAACAAGCCAGAAATACCCTGCCGGTGAAGTGTCTGCAGGGTGTTTCTGGAAAAATACCACCGCCGGAGGGTATTTTTCTTCTATAGCCATAAAACGCAAAAAGGCCATCCTTACGGATGGCCTTGTGCTTTATTTGATGCCTGGCAGTTCCCTACTCTCGCATGGGGAGACCCCACACTACCATCGGCGCTACGGTGTTTCACTTCTGAGTTCGGCATGGGGTCAGGTGGGACCACCGCGCTATTGCCGCCAGGCAAATTCTTTTATACCGAAATCATGTTTTTTATCTGGTGCTGATACCCAGAGTCGAACTGGGGACCTCACCCTTACCAAGGGTGCGCTCTACCAACTGAGCCATATCAGCA
>NZ_JAERJN010000009.1:0-215 GCF_018257595.1 Tatumella sp. JGM94
AGGCGGCAAAAATAGCCTGACATTATGGCGAACAGAACCCCGCCGGATTGATATGCGGCATACCCGCATCAGCGTTACAGTACCGCCCCGGTAATAAATCGAAATTAATCAGATACCTTTATCGCTGAAAAAGTTTTTCTGCAGTCAGCGTTATCGATAGCTGAGGCAGGTTACCGGAGGCGGCATCCGGGCCGCTGAGTGAATGAGTGTGCAGA
>NZ_JAERJN010000009.1:221-140082 GCF_018257595.1 Tatumella sp. JGM94
TTTTCTGCAGTCAGCGTTATCGATAGCTGAGGCAGGTTACCGGAGGCGGCATCCGGGCCGCTGAGTGAATGAGTGTGCAGAGGGCGCGGCCATTGCGCCCTTTGCCTGGTCGCCCGCTGCGGGGCAGCAAAAAATAACGTTACGTTATGGCGAACAGAACACCGCCGGATTGATATGCGGCATACCCGCATCAGCGTTACAGTACCGCCCCGGTAATAAATCGAAATTAATCAGATACCTTTATCGCTGAAAAAGTTTTTCTGCAATCAGCGTTATCGATAGCTGAGGCAGGTTACCGGAGGCGGCATCCGGGCCGCTGAGTGAATGAGTGTGGCCAGGGCGAGCCGCAGGGAAGCGGCGAGAGGCCGTGTTGAGCAGGAGCGAATCGCGGCCGGTCCGTCAAGGTCACGGGAATGAACGAAGGTACCGCGCAGCGGCGGAACGATCTGCCGCACAGGCCCGGAGTGCAGAGGGCGCGGCCATTGCGCCCTTTGCCTGGTCGCCCGCTGCGGGGCAGCAAAAAATGACCTGACGTTATGGCGAACAGAACCCCGCCGGACTGATATGCGGCATACCCGCACAGGTGCTAATCCACAGGCCCGGTGTGCAGAGGGCGCGGCCATTGCGCCCTCTGCTCCTGAGTGAATACATACAAATCCCTAAAGGCACGCTATCATCCCCCCTGAACCAATAACCCCCGGAGACCTCCCCTTATGGACCCGCGTAAAATTATTGTTGAACATTACCCGGCCCTGACGCCGGAGCTGCAAAAAGCCGCAGAGTTCATACTGGAACACAATAATGAACTGGTAGTGTTATCGATGCGGGCGTTTGCCGGAAACGCCGGAGTCAGACCCGCCACCCTGCTGAGGCTGGCGAAACGGCTGGGGTTCAATGGCTGGGGAGAGCTGAAAGATGCCTTTATCCGTTGCATGGGGCTGGCGGATGACAGCTACGCTGCCCGTGCCAGCGATCTGCAAAATAAGCAGCAGCATCCGGCATTATATGACGAAGTTTTTTCAGCCTTTGCGGCCAATTTACAGCAAACTCAGGAAAATAACCGTCACAGTCTGGAACAGGCGGTCAGCCTGCTGGATAGCGCTGACCAGGTCTATATCTGCGGTTTCAGGGCAAGTTTTCCGGTCGCATGGTCACTCTACTATATCTATCGCCTGTTCCACCGTCAGGTGTCTCTGATTGACGGGCTGGCCAGCAATCAGGAGATTTTTACCCGTGAGATTACTTGCCGCGACCTGGTTGTTGTCGTCGGGTTTGCCCCCTATTCACGGGAGACTCTGCAAATTACCGAATATGCCCGGGCCGCCGGTGCCACTCTGATTGCTATCACTGATTCTCCTCTGTCCCCTCTGGCACAAGCCGCCACCTGTAACCTGCTGTTTCCGGTCAGCAGTCCGTCTTTTTTTCCTTCCGTGGTTTCAGGGATGGGAATTGCCGAATGCCTGATGGCCGCCCTGGTCGCCAGACATGGTGACGAGGCTATCCGCCGGATAGAGAGTGCTGAGCGCTATCTGTTTGATTCCGGGGCCTATATATTCCCCGGTAAATAGTCTCCCACCCGGCGCTGATCCGCAACACCCGAAATGATACAAATGAATCATTATTATATTGAATGATCCAATTGTATCTGAGAGTATATCTCTTATCCGGGGTTTCCCCTGCCGTACCAGTAACGGGATGATCAATGAGCCATATTATTCACCGCAGTCTTCATTTTACTCCGCCGATCGCTACCTCGGCACAGGGTGCTTATATTACCGATGCTTCAGGTAAACGTTACCTGGATGCCAGTGGCGGTGCGGCAGTATCCTGCCTGGGCCATGCTCATCCGGATGTGCTGGCAGCAATGCACCGGCAGATCGATACACTCGCCTACGCCCATACGGGATTTTTCACCAGTGATGCGGCAGAAAAGCTGGCTGATCAGCTGGCAGGCAGCGCTCCCGGGGATCTGAATTCCGTCTATTTTGTTTCCGGCGGTTCTGAAGCGGTCGAGACCGCCCTGAAACTGGCCCGTCAGTATTGTGTGGAAACCGGACAGCCGGAAAAAACCACTTTTATTGGCCGTCGTCAGAGCTACCACGGTAATACTCTGGGTGCACTGGCGGTAGGCGGTAATGAATGGCGTCGTAAACAATTTTCACCGTTACTGATGGATGTCGCGCGGGTATCGGCCTGTAATGCCTACCGTGATCAGCGCCACGATGAAACCGAACAGCAATATACCGAACGGTTACTGAATGAACTCGAACAAACCATCGTTGAGACCGGCCCGGAAAAAATTATTGGCTTTATCGCCGAAACTGTCAGTGGTGCCACCACCGGTGCTGTCCCTCCTGTGAAGGGGTATTTTGCCGGAGTGCGCAGGCTCTGTGATAAATACGGTGTGCTGTATATTGCCGATGAAGTGATGTGTGGTATGGGCCGTACCGGAACTCTGCATTCTTTCGAACAGGATGGCGTGGTACCGGATATTGTCACTGTCGCAAAAGGACTGGGTGGCGGCTATCAGCCTATTGGTGCCGTGCTGGTCAGCGATAAGGTGATTGAACCGCTACGTCAGGGCAGCGGACTGTTTCAGCATGGCCATACCTATATTTGCCATCCGACCGCTGCCGCCGCCGCACTGGCTGTACAGCAAGTAATTGTGCGGGATAATTTATTAAGTCATGTGCAGCACCAGGGAAATTATTTACTACAACAATTAGACAATGAGATTGCCGGACTGGAATTTGTCGGTAACACCCGGGGACGCGGCTTATTTGCCGGGATTGAACTGGTGAGAGACAAACAGAGCAAAGCCCCTTTTGACCCGGCGCTGAAGCTGCACGCCGCCATTAAACGCGGCTGCCTTGAACAGGGGCTGATGGTGTATCCGATGGGTGGCACGATTGACGGACAGCAGGGTGACCATATCCTGATTGCACCGCCATTTATTGTGACTCAGCAGCAACTGGATGTGGTGGTCGATACCCTGAAACAGGTGATCATCCGCGAAACACACAACGCAGCAGGTGCCTGACCGATGACCATAACTAACCGCCTGCCACCGCTGGCACCAGAGGACTGGAGCGATGAACAGCGGACACTGGCCGAAGAAGTGATTCAGGGGCCACGCGGAGCATTACTGCCTCCGTTTCAGGCATTATTGCGTAGCCCTGAACTAATGGCTCATGCACAACGATTGGGTGAGTACCTGCGCTACCGTAGTGCAATCGGCCTGCGGTTATCTGAACTGGCTATTTTAGTGACAGCACGTTACTGGGGTCAGCCGGTCGAATGGGAGATTCATGCGCCCATTGCCCGCGGACAGGGGATTTCAGAACAGGCAATTGACGCGATACAGCATCAGCAACGGCCTGCTGATACAGCTCTGCAACAGGATGAATGGCTGGTATATCAGTTCTGCCAGCAGTTACATCAGCAAAAGCATGTCAGTGACGATATCTGGCAGCAGTCCGTGGCACAGTTCGGTGAAGCAGCGGTCATGGATCTGATCGGCATCAATGGCTATTACAGCTTACTGGCAATGGTTATGAATGTTGCCCGAACCCCGGCGCAGCATACACCCATAGGCTTCTGACTCCGCCCGCTATCGCACTAAAATGGTGCTCCCCCGCTCCGCCGGGGGCACCAAAGAAGTGCAAACTCTTTCGCCGCCTTTATAAGAAAAACTGATTACCCGCGCCACAGCCAGAATGCTGAAAGTTAACAACCAAATAACATATAAAACCCTTTTAAATCATTTGGTTATATAATTTATTTCCCCGGGTTATTTGTTTTTTAATTCTGGCATGGTTATTGCTTTTTTGAGTATGACTGACACACATCATCCGATCTTATAAAAAGGACTCGTTATGCTGAAAACAATTAATACTGTAGGTGTTTCACTGGCCTTACTGGCAAGTGCATTCAGCTTTAATGCTGTTGCTAAAGATACACTGACGGTCGGTGTTGATACCGCATTTGTTCCATTCGAATTCAAACAAGACAACAAATATGTTGGTTTTGATATTGATCTGTGGAATGCCATCGCTAAAAAAATGGATGTCGACTATACCCTGCAACCTATGGATTTCAGTGGTCTGATCCCTGGTCTGCAGTCACGTAATATTGATGTCGCTATGGCTGGGATCACTATTACGCCGGTACGTGCACAGGTTGTTGATTTCAGCGCCCCATACTACAACGCTGACTTGCTGATGGCGGTAAAAAGCTCAGCCACCGGTATTAATAAGTTCAGCGATCTGGCGGGTAAAAAAGTGGGCCTGAAGCAGGGTACGGCCGCTGCAACCTATATGAAAGCCAATGTAAAAGCTGATTATGTCGAGTTCCCGAACATCGATAACGCCTATCTCGATCTGCAGGCCGGCAATATTGATGCGGTCGTTCATGACTCGCCGAACGTGTTGTATTACGTAAAAACTGCCGGTAACGGAAAAATCAAAGCGACCGGTGAAAACGATAGCGTGCTGCCACAGCAGTACGGTTTTGCGCTGCAGAAAAACAGCCCTTACACCAGACGTGTTGACGAAGCGCTGAAAGAGTTACGCGCTGACGGTACCTATAACAAAATCTACGTAAAATGGTTCGACAAAGAACCTAAGTAATTGTTTTTCGGGCCAGTGATGGCTGGCCCACTGTCTATTTGACCATGCGGATAAGATTATGAATTTTGATATCAGTTATGTCTGGCAAGCCGTGCCAATATTATTACAGGGGCTCAAACTGACCCTGTTCATTTCAGTAGTCGGGTTACTGGGAGGGTTTGTCATCGGGCTGATCGCCGGTGTCTGTCGCGCATTAGGCGGCAGATTTTCAAAGACGGTGTCATTGATTTTCGTCGAGCTTATCCGCGGAACGCCGATTATGGTGCAGGTGATGTTTATCTACTTCGCCCTGCCACTCGCTTTACCGGTACGTATTGATCCGATTACCGCTGCGGTTGTGACCATTATGATAAATTCCGGCGCCTATATTGCCGAAATTACCCGTGGTGCGTTGCTATCAATTAATAAAGGTTTTAAAGAAGCCGGACTGGCAATGGGTCTGTCTTCACGGGCAACGCTCTGGTACATCATTATGCCGCTGGCATTACGCCGTATGATCCCAGCACTGGGTAACCAGTGGATCATTAGTATCAAAGATACCTCATTATTTATTGTGATTGGGGTTGCCGAACTGACCCGTCAGGGACAGGAAATTATCGCCGGTAACTTCCGCGCACTCGAAGTATGGACCGCAGTTGCAGCACTGTATCTGATTGTTACTCTGTGTCTGAGCTTCCTGCTTAAAACTCTGGAAAAAAGGATGCATATTTTATGAGTATGGTTGAATTTCAAAATGTCTCGAAAAATTTTGGCTCAACGCAGGTGCTGCATGATATCAATCTGAAAATTGATGCCGGTGAAGTAGTCGTTATTATCGGCCCTTCCGGATCCGGTAAATCCACCCTGTTACGCTGTATTAATAAACTGGAAGAAATTTCTTCCGGGGCTCTGATAGTGGCAGGTATGCACCTGACCGATCCGCATGTTAATGAGCAGGATATCCGCCGTGAAGCCGGAATGGTCTTTCAGCAGTTTCATCTGTTCCCTCATCTGACAGCCCTGGAAAATGTCATGTTCGGACCACTTAAGGTTCGCCATGCCAGTAAAGCAGATGCACGTAAACAGGCGATGGATTTACTGACACGGGTCGGTCTGGCAGCACGTGCTGACCATTACCCTTCAGAGCTTTCCGGCGGACAGCAGCAGCGTGTTGCCATCGCCAGGGCACTGGCCGTCAAGCCACAGATGATGCTGTTTGATGAACCTACCTCCGCGCTGGATCCGGAACTGCGCCACGAAGTATTACAGGTTATGCGTTCTCTGGCTGAAGAGGGGATGACAATGGTCATTGTGACCCACGAAATCGGTTTTGCCCGGGATGTTGCCTCACGGTTGATCTTTATCGATGGCGGTACCATTGCTGAAGATGGTTCGCCCGCCGGGCTGATTGAGGGCGGTAATGGCTGCGCCCGTTTGCAGGAATTCCTGCAGCACGTTTCCTGAGTTAAAACTGAGATACTCCGTATATGAACATAATCACGCTCCGTGGTGGTGCTTTTTCCATTGGCGAACAACTGGGCCGCGCGGGTAAGGCGGCATGGCATAATAAGCTGCCGGAAACCACGCTGTGGCAAACGGTTATTCGCCTGAAAGATTCACCACAGGCACGGGCAATGGCTGAGGCTGTGCAACGCGAGTATCCGCTGATATGGCAGGAACTGCAGGGGATGGCCTACGGATTAGATGCCCCGCTGGACGCGGTTTTTGCCTGGAATTGCCGCGGTGATCTGGTACGTTCAACCTCAGATGGCTGCACCACTCTGGCGGGTCGTGACAGTGCCGGTCAGTGTTTTATTGCCCATAATGAGGATGGCTTTCCGCAATTGCGGGATGACTGTTTTATCGCCGATATCAGGCCATTGCAGGGTAGTGCTTTTGTCAGCTTCGCCTATCCCGGGTCTCTGTGCGGGCACACCTTTGCGGTAAATCAGCACGGCGTTGTGAATACCGTCAATAATATCAGGGCAGTACAACGTCCGGCGGGTTTACCTCGTCAGATACTGGCAAGAGCGGCACTGAATGCTACCAGTCTTGACGATGCCGTCCTGATACTGACGGCGACGGCACGGGCAGGCGCATTTCATCACACGCTGGGGCAGGCCGGTGATCCGCGCCTGTTCAGCGTAGAAGCGACCGGTCAGGGCAACAGTGTGACCATGCTGACGGGTAACAGTGGCCACGCTAATCATCTGATACACCCGCAATTGTCGGCCTGCGAACAAGTGATTACCGGAAGTTCAGCCGCACGCCAGCACAGGATCGATCAGCTGTTATCCGCGGAAACCGCACTGTCAGCCGAACAGATGCTGACTATTCTGTCTGATACTGACGGAAAACTGCCTGTCTACCGGCTGGCGAAAGACGATCCGGATCAGGAGAATACACTGGCAACCGTCATTTTCCGGCTGAATGCTGACGGCGTTGACTGGTCGTTGTATGGACTTGATCGCCCGGCAGTCGCACTCTGCGGGGAAAAAAATCTGCTATAAGAGTCAGCGGCCGGATCCGTAAAAAAACAGCTATCCGCAGACGCAGATAGCTGTTTTTTTTGATGGCAGATTTATTTATGCAGCTCTGCCGTCATATGCACACCATTATTCATAGTGGCTTCAATGATGGTATACGATTTTCCGGCTTTTTTGGCCTGCGCCGCGATTTTCGCCTCCGCATCATCCAGATTATCTGCCGTTGCAGTCACACTTTCCGCAAAACTACTGAATGAAAGTAAAGACACCAGACTCACCGCCAGTACGGTTTTTATTGTATTCATGGTCGCTTCCTTTAACGGTTGGGTCACTGGCCGGATGATGATTCCCCTGATGACATGACCGCCAGGCCTGTCAGATGTCGTCAGTCGCCTGACGGGACAGGGCACACATATCGCCGGTGACTTCAGTCCCGACTGTAGCGCAGTTGTTCAGCTATTCAACCGGCAATTATCCGGTGAATTCAGGTTCTGTTCCGCGGATAAAATATCCGTCTGTCCGGGCCGGATTTTATATAACACAGCAGATAACTGAGTGAGGAGCCTGAAAATACAGGCGCAGACAGGTGGCGGGGGAATATTACAGGAAAGACTCCCCCGGGGATATTTTCCGCCGGGGAGCCTTCTGTCTCTGTTACTTATTCAGTTCGGCGGTCATATGCACGCCATTGTTGTAATTTGCTTCGGTAATTTTATAAGAAGCGCCGGCTTTGTGGGCCTGAGCTGCAATCTGTGCTTCAGCGGCATCAAGAGTACTTGCACAGGCGGTAACGCTCTGAGCAAAGCTACCGAAAGAAATCAGGGAAAGGACTGCAACTGCAACTAAAGTTTTGATGGATTTCATGAGGGTCACCTTAATTTATTTTTGTCTGAAGGCCGTATTGCCTTGATGCGGTGAATCATAGCCCTGTGTCCGGTTGCACGAAAGCTGAACAAATTGCTTATCTTATTCAAAATAAATGAATGATAATGACAAACCAACCGGATAAAGCCAAAAATGCAGTCGTTACTGCTAAATATTAGATAACATGCAGATCATTAGGCTTTAATGATTACACTACATGGAATAAACACCCGAATGATTTGCCATTAAAACAAAAACCATAATGTTATCAAAAGGTTTCTCTAATGTGATAGCGGACCGCTATGGAAACGTAACTCCGTGTCCGGTCCGGTAATTAATGCTGCTTCCGTTTCGCCTATTTTCCGGATCCGTGCACTGATATCACCGGGGGAAATCTGTCGTGCAAGGGTCAGATAGTCCTGATAATGACGGGCTTCAGAACGTAATAACGAACGGTAGAATTTTGCCAGTTCAGGATCAAGGTACGGGGCCAGTGCGGCAAAACGTTCACAGGAACGTGCTTCGATATATGCACCACAGATTAGTTTATCCACCAGCGTGTCGGGTTCATGGGTGGTCACCTCGCGCAGTAGTCCTCTGGCATAACGGCTGGCGGTAATTTTATGGTAGGCCACCCCCCGGGACTGCATAATTTCCCAGACCTGATAAAAATGGTGCAATTCTTCTTTTATCAACAGCACCATTTTATCAATCAGATCATCAGCGCGGGGACACTCTGCCCGCCGTGTAATCCGGTTACCCAGACTGCGGTGAGCCTCAATAAAATCACTGTCAGGACATTCACGGTAGATAAAATTTTCGTAAGGCAACAACCAGTGATTAAGGGTTTCACTACCGGGTTTATCCGCTGCATATTTACGGAGCAGCCAGGCCGCGGTCTGTGCGGCTTTCAGTTCACAGGTCAGGTGATCGATTAATAGTAATGGCAGATTTTCTGGTCTGGCGGCTTCATCAAGCCATGACCGGGGTGTCCGGCAATGTAAAAACTGTAACAGGGGGGCTATCAGGGCTGAGTCATTCATAATTCAGTGGATATCAGACAAAAAAATCTGCAGGTGAACGCTGCCCCGGCCATCCGTTATCATCAGACCAGGGGACGGGCTTACGACGAAAACTGACAACTAATTAGTGACGCACACCGTTGTCATGGGAGTCAGAACCGTCTTCATCATCCTCTTCGTCTTCATCTTCGGCATCAGGATCTTCAAAGTAAGTTCCCCAGCCGTCGTAATCCACATTGTGCTTACCGGCCATTTTCACCAGTTGTTCGATCTGAGCATTAATCAGTTCATCCTTCAGTGCCACTTCGCTGATAATATCGACACACATAACTGTGGTGCCGTCTTCCAGTTCCAGCTCTTCCGGATCAGTCACTTCATAGCCCAGTTTGAATGCATCAACAGCGGCTTTTTCCAGCGCATCAAAACTGTCGCAGGATAAATGATGCTCTATGGTATAGAGCGCATCAGGATCGCTGCCATCTTCCAGTAATTCTTCAATGATTTCGCGTGTTTCTTCGCGCTGTTCTTCCATAAAGGATTCAAATGTCATAGGGATTATTCCTCAGGTGCGCTCAGGGGCATTCCCCCGCATCAGCGGCTATTTTCCCACAGCCACAGGCGCGGCACTACTCTAAAGCGCAGGATAACTGAAAATAAGGTTGAAAATGAATATTCATACATATAGATTGAATATTAATTCATATGATTTTTATCTCCGGAGCGATATATGAGTAAGCTTTACCAGCGTAATTTCCTGAGACTCTTGGATTTTACCTCTGCTGAACTTGAACAGTTACTGAGTCTGGCCGCCAGCCTGAAACAGGATAAAAAACAAGGTGAGGAATCCCCTGCCCTGCAAGGAAAAAATATTGCGCTCATCTTCGAAAAAGATTCGACCCGAACCCGTTGCTCTTTCGAAGTTGCCGCTTACGATCAGGGGGCCAGGGTGACCTGGCTGGGTGCCAGTGGTAACCAGATCGGCCATAAAGAATCAATCAAAGATACAGCACGGGTACTGGGAAGGATGTATGACGGTATCCAGTACCGCGGATATGAACAGAGTATTGTCGAGACGCTGGCTGAATATGCCGGAGTACCGGTCTGGAATGGTCTGACGACGGAGTTTCATCCGACCCAGTTACTGGCCGATTTGCTGACTATGCGGGAGCACTTACCGGGTAAGTCCTGGAACCAGATAACCCTGGTGTATGCAGGCGATGCCCGTAATAACATGGGAAATTCGATGCTGGAAGCGGCAGCACTGACCGGACTTGATTTACGGCTGGTCGCGCCGAAAGCATGCTGGCCGGATGCAGAGCTGGTGGAAGAGTGCCTGGCCGTCGCCCGGCAGACCGGCGGGAAAATAACCCTGACGGAATCCGTTAGTGATGGAGTAAAAGGCGCAGACTTTATTTATACGGATGTCTGGGTGTCGATGGGTGAAGCAAAAGAAGCCTGGGCCGAACGGATTGCCCTGCTGCGTCCGTACCAGGTAAACAACCATATGCTGGCGCTTACCGGTAATCCACAGGTGAAGTTCCTCCACTGCCTGCCGGCGTTCCACGACGATCAAACCACTCTGGGCAAACAGATGGCCGAACAATATGGCTTTACTGAGGGTATTGAAGTGACTAATGACGTTTTTGAGTCACCTCACAGCATTGTGTTTGATCAGGCAGAAAACCGGATGCATACCATTAAAGCGGTCATGGTTGCGACTCTCAGCCCGTAATCAGTCCCGCGATTTTGCAGTGATAGTGCTGTCTGTCACTGCATGCTCTTTTCTGCGCAGCCATCGCCTGTGGCATAGTTATTTTAAAATCCGTCGTCTGGCAAGCAGACAAAAGGAAATAACATTCATTATAACTGCATATCTGGTATCCGATCGCCGGCAGTGATGTATATAACTGACTGTTATCAGAGAATAATAATAAAAAACAAGAATCAGTTCATAAATATAACTTTTCATTTCCTGCCACTTCTGTGAATAACTATTCCCCGGCCAGTTCGGCGTATTAAATAATCACCTTGTATAATGTATAAAAATTCAACACGATAAATTTGTCGTTAAATATCAATATCATATTTATTTTTGTGCTTTTTAAAATAGCGTTACAGACTACGCTAGTTGAAATAACCACGCTGATTATTCGGGTATATTTTCATTTTATATAAAAAAATAAAATCCTAAATAATGATCCCTCTCATAAAGCGGCAACCCCCTGACAATAACCAACAACTCCTTGAATATAGTCACAGTTCTTAGTGCTGGTAATTCGTTATTTTCAGGCGAGTTATCAGGAACAGTGTCTGTTGTTTAATTCAGCAGATACTGTTTATTCCACCGATAAGGAGCATCTATGGAAAAGCATTATGTTGGTTCTGAAATTGGTACATTACGCAGCGTATTACTCCATCGCCCTCATCTGAGCCTGAAAAGGCTGACGCCTGGCAATTGCCAGGATCTGCTGTTCGACGATGTATTATCTGTTGAACGGGCAGGAGAAGAGCACGATCAGTTTGCCGATACCCTGCGACAGCAGGGGATTGAGGTACTGCTACTGTCAGATTTACTGACCCGGACGCTGGATGTTCCGGCGGCAAAACACTGGCTGCTGGAAACGCAAATTTCTGATTATCGCCTCGGGCCACGTTTTGCGGCCGATATCCGTAGCTGGCTGGATCAAATGCCACACCGCCTGCTGGCCAGTCATTTCACCGGAGGCTTAACCTGCGATGAATTACCTGCGGAAATACGTAATATTGCCGGACGTCAGAGTGATCAGGACGACTTTATTACCCGTCCGTTACCCAACCATTTATTTACCCGCGACACCTCATGCTGGATTTATCAGGGGGTCAGTATTAACCCGATGGCAAAAATAGCCCGCCAGCGGGAAACCCATAACCTGCGGGCTATCTACCGCTGGCACCCGGCCTTTAATGACGGTGATTTTATCCGCTATTACGGGGATGACGATCTTAACTATGATAATGCCACCCTCGAGGGTGGCGATGTGCTGGTTATTGGCCGCGGCACGGTAGTTATCGGTTTGTCGGAACGTACCACCGCCCAGGGAATAGAATTTCTTGCCAGCGCCTTGTTTAAACATCAGCAGGCCAGCCGCGTTATCGTGCTGGAATTACCTCAGCAACGCTCCTGTATGCATCTTGATACCGTGATGACACACCTGGATATCAATACTTTTTCTATCTACCCGCAGATCATTAACCAGCATATCCCTTGCTGGACACTGACTCCGGATGGTTATGGCGGTCTGCGACGTACGGAAGAAAGTGGTTTTACCAAAGCTCTTGAGCTGGCTCTGGATATTGACCATATCCGCCTGATCACAACCGGAGGTGATCGTTTCGAAGCAGAGCGCGAGCAATGGAACGATGCCAACAATGTGCTGACCATCCGGCCGGGGGTGGTGATTGGCTACGAACGCAATCTCCGGACTAACGAAAAATACGATAAAGCCGGGATCACCGTACTCCCCATCGCCGGTGATGAACTGGGCAGAGGACGCGGTGGTGCAAGGTGCATGAGCTGTCCGCTGGAAAGGGACGGTATTTAATGAGCGGGACAAATAATATGGACAAAAAACCGATACTGGTCGTTGCTCTGGGAGGCAATGCGCTGCTGAAACGCGGCGACCCTCTGGAAGCCGGTATTCAGCAAAAAAATATCCTGATTGCCGCCAGCGTGATTGCCGGACTGACCGCACAATGGCGGGTGGTACTGGTGCATGGTAACGGGCCTCAGGTCGGGCTGCTGGCACTACAGAATGCTGCTTATACCTCCGTCACCCCCTACCCGCTGGATGTGCTGGGGGCCGAAACCCAGGGAATGATTGGCTATATGCTGCAGCAGGCCCTGAAAAACTGTCTGCCGGATACCCATATTACCACCCTGCTGACACAGGTGAAGGTCGATACGCTGGATCCGGCATTTCAGGATCCCTGTAAGTTTATCGGTCCGCTGTATTCAGCCGATCAGCTGGCTGCATTACCGGCAGACAACCCGTGGCAGATAAAAGCCGACGGATACGGTTTTCGCCGGGTGGTGCCCTCACCTCTGCCGGTCAGTATTGTCGAGAGCGCGGCGATCATCACATTGCTGGCCGATGATCATCTGGTGATCTGTAACGGCGGGGGCGGAATTCCGGTCACAGAAGGTGAAAACGGGTTACAGGGAGTGGAGGCCGTGATTGATAAAGATCAGTCTGCCGCCCTGTTGGCGCGCCAGCTGAATGCGGATGCGTTACTGATCCTCACCGATGCAGATGCCGTGTACCTGAACTGGAATACCCCGTCACAGGAAGCCATTGCTCAGACAACCGCCAGTTCACTGGAAGAACTGCGGTTTGATGCCGGATCGATGGGACCAAAAGTGTCGGCCTGCTGCCGGTTTGTCAGGCAGTGCCACGGAATTGCCGGGATTGGTGCTCTGCAGGACGGCTGCAGCATTCTTTCCGGGAAAAAAGGCACACTGATTGTTGCCGGATAACGGCCAGCCAGCCGGTGCTGTTACTCAACACCGGCTTCTTCGGGAGCCGGAAAAGGATAATTCAGATAAGGATTTTATATGTCAGTTAACCTGAAACACCGCCATTTTCTGAAACTGCTGGATTACACAGCGGAAGAAATTGATTACCTGCTGACACTCTCCCGTCAGTTGAAACAGGATAAACAGCGCGGCGAAGAGCATCCCCGGTTAACCGGTAAGAATATTGCGCTGATCTTCGAGAAGAGTTCCACCCGCACCCGCTGTGCTTTCGAAGTCGCGGCTTTCGATCAGGGGGCAAGGGTTACGTATCTCGGGCCATCGGGTTCACAGATTGGCCATAAAGAATCAATGAAAGATACCGCCCGGGTACTGGGCCGGATGTACGACGGCATTCAATACCGTGGCTTTGGTCAGCCAATTGTCGAACAGCTGGCGGAATTCGCCGGTGTACCGGTCTGGAACGGACTGACTGATGAGTTTCATCCGACCCAGATTCTGGCTGATTTAATGACTATGCAGGAGCATGCACCAGACAGAGCGCTCTCATCCCTGAGCATTGCTTACCTGGGGGATGCCCGCAACAACATGGGTAATTCACTGATGGTCGCCGCTGCCATTATCGGTATGGATATCCGGCTGGTAGCACCGCGTGATTTCTGGCCGCAAGAGACCCTGGTACAACAATGTCAGGCTATTGCGGCGGACAGCGGTGCCCGGATTCTCCTGACCGAATCGGTCAGTGACGGGGTGCGGGGGGTGGATTTTCTGTATACCGATGTCTGGGTGTCAATGGGAGAAGCCAAAGCGGCCTGGGCAGAGCGCGTCAGCCTGATGCAGCCTTATCAGGTAAACCAGCAAGTGATCGCGGCAACCGGGAATCCCGGTGTGAAATTTATGCATTGCCTGCCCGCTTTCCATAATGAGCACACCTCTGTAGGCCGTGAAATCGAAGAGACTTATGGCCTGAAGGGCCTGGAAGTCACTGATGAGGTGTTTGAGTCATCCTGTTCGATTGTGTTTGATGAAGCAGAAAACAGGATGCACACCATCAAGGCAGTCATGGTCGCAACCCTGGCAGACTAACCGACCACAGGTACGCCTGGCGGCGTACCTGTCAGGGAGAAATAACAATGAAGACCTTTAAATTCCCCTCCGCCTATACCATTCTGTTTATGCTGATTATTCTGGTCGCCGCACTGAGCTGGCTGATCCCCGCCGGGCAGTATCAGATGGTAATGAATGACACCCTGGGTAAAACCGTGCCGGTGGCAGGTACCTGGCAGGCCGTCGATCCTAATCCTCAGGGGATCAGCGATATTTTACTGGCTCCCATCGATGGCCTGTGGGATCACCGTACGGGTAATGCCGGGGCGATTGATGTGGCGCTGTTTATTCTGATTATCGGCGGGTTCCTCGGTGTGACCAACAGAACCGGTGCCATTGATGCGGGGATCCAGCGGGTTACCTTAAAACTGAAAGGTAAAGAAGAGTGGATGATCCCGATACTGATGGGCGTATTTGCCCTTGGTGGCACCATTTACGGGATGGCAGAAGAGTCACTGCCGTTTTATTCACTGCTGGTGCCGGTGATGATCGCTGCCCGCTTTGATCCTATGGTTGCTGCCGCCACCGTATTACTGGGGGCCGGTATCGGTACCCTCGGATCGACGATTAATCCGTTTTCCACGGTGATTGCGGCCAATGCCGCCGGGATTCCGTTTACCGACGGTATGCTGTTGCGGATCATTATCCTGATCAGTGGCTGGCTGACCTGCGTCTGGTGGGTCCGCCGCTATGCTATCCGTATCCGTAATCACCCTGATTTATCCGTACTGGCCGATAAAGCGGAAGAGAACCGTCGTTACTTTCTGGCTCAGCAAGGGGATGAACCTTTAGCCTTTACCCCGGTACGTAAAATTATCCTGCTGCTGTTTGCTGCGGCCTTTGTGATGATGATTTATGGTGTGGCAGTGAAAGGCTGGTGGATGGGCGAAATTTCCGCCATGTTCCTGGGCGCAGCCATTATCACCGGACTGATAGCCCGGATAAGTGAGGAGGACTTTACCACGGCATTTATCGACGGTGCGCGGGATCTGCTCGGTGTGGCATTGATCATCGGTATTGCCCGCGGGATCGTAGTGGTGATGGATAACGGAATGATCACCCATACACTGCTCAATATGGCTGAGCAATTGGTCACGGGGTTACCGCCGGTAGTGTTTATTAATGTGACCTGGCTGATTGAGATCGTGCTGTCATTCCTGATCCCTTCTTCTTCCGGACTGGCGGTTCTCAGTATGCCGGTACTGGCACCACTGGCCGACTTTGCCGGTATCGGACGGGATCTGGTCGTCACAGTGTACCAGTCGGCTTCCGGGCTGGTGAATCTGATTACTCCAACCTCCGGTGTGGTAATGGGCGGTCTGGCGATTGCCAGAATCCCTTATATCCGTTACCTGAAATGGGTGGCTCCGCTACTGGCTATTCTTGTGATTATGAACATAGTTATGCTGAGTGTCTCTGCGCTACTATGATGACCAGCGGACTGCCTGATACGAGGATGTAAGGTATCCGGGCAGTTTCTGTCAGGTCCGACAACGGAGATGTCATTTATGCCTATTACCTCGCCAGCCACCAGCAGAGAACTGCAACAGCTGGCACTCTGCCAGCGGCTGATCCTGCAAAACAGCTATATTTCTCAGGAAGCTCTGCGCAAGGATCTCCAGCGCTATGGCTATCCGATGATCAGCCAGTCAACCATTTCACGGTTACTTAAAAACCTCGGGGTGATCAAAATCCGTAATAGCCGCGGGCAACGGATTTATACCCTCAGCCCGCTGGCGCAGCCGTTACCTCAGGCCAGCCGTCCGATTGCTGAAATGGTCGTCGATGTCGTTCATAATAATGAGTTTATTCTGGTACATACCGCTGCCGGTTATGGACGGGCCATCGCCCGCATTCTTGACTGCCAGCAACTGACCCAGACGATAGGCGTCGTTGCCGGCAGCGATAATGTCTGGATTGCTCCCAGACACAGCCGGCAGATAAGCTCTCTGTACCAACAGGTGCGCCATCTGCTGAATGCCGGATAATACCTGTTCCGGGTATCCCTTTTTCCCGGCGGACAATGCTTGTCAGAAATTTCAGGGCCGGTATAATGCGCGAAAATTTTCCGGGAGAAAGCATGGCACAGATGATGACACACTCTGATACCCGTATCCGCTTTGCTGCGGGCGATAGCCCTTTTTTCTCCGGCATTACTACCTATTCTGTTAAAGCCCCTGTTTCAGGGGCTTTTTTTTGCCCGCCATCTGCTCGTGCCGAGGACATCAATAATGGCTAACCCTCTCTATCGAAAGCATATTATCTCTATCAATGACCTCAGCCGTGAAGAGCTGGAGTTAGTATTAGACACTGCCGCCCGGCTGAAAGCCTCACCGCAGCCGGAACTGCTGCAGCATAAAGTGATCGCCAGTTGTTTCTTCGAAGCCTCCACCCGTACCCGGTTATCGTTTGAAACTGCCATCCACCGGCTGGGAGCCTCAGTGGTTGGCTTTTCTGACAGTGGTAATACCTCGCTGGGGAAAAAAGGCGAGACCCTGGCAGATACGATTTCAGTGATCAGTACCTATGTCGATGCCATCGTGATGCGACATCCGCAGGAAGGCGCGGCACGGCTGGCAACAGAATTCTCCGGTGATATACCGATCCTGAATGCCGGTGATGGTGCCAATCAGCACCCGACCCAGACGCTGCTGGACCTGTTTACCATCAGTGAGACCCAGCAACGGCTGGATAACCTGAATATCGCGATGGTCGGTGATTTAAAATATGGCCGGACCGTGCATTCACTGACCCAGGCACTGGCTAAATTCAGCAATAACCGTTTCTTTTTTATCGCACCGGATGCGCTGGCAATGCCCGCTTATATCACCGATTTACTGGATGAAAAAGGGATTGTCTGGTCGCGCCATACCTCTATTGAAGAGGTGATGCCGCAGACAGATATTTTATATATGACACGGGTACAGAAAGAGCGCCTCGACCCGTCAGAATACGCCAACGTCAAAGCACAGTTCGTGTTAAGGGCCGCCGATTTAGCCGGTGCCCGTGATAGCATGAAAGTATTACACCCCCTGCCACGGGTCGATGAAATTGATACGGATGTCGACAGTACCCCCCACGCCTGGTATTTCCGTCAGGCCGGAAACGGGATTTATGCCCGCCAGGCATTACTGGCGCTGGTATTAAACGAACAACTGACGGCATAACGGGGAGAGATAATCATGACTCAGGATACTAAATTACAGGTAGAAGCGATTAAATGCGGTACGGTTATCGACCATATTCCGGCCCGTGTCGGCTTCCGTCTGCTGTCGCTATTCCGGCTGACCGAAACAGACCAGCGCATTACTATCGGGCTGAATCTGCCTTCCGGTGAAATGCAGCGTAAGGATTTGATCAAAATTGAGAATACCTTTCTTACAGATGATCAGATTAATCAGCTGGCAATTTATGCCCCCCATGCCACCGTTAACCGGATTGATAACTATGATGTGGTGGCTAAGAGTATCCCGGCAATGCCGGAACGAATTGAACGGGTGCTGACCTGCCCCAACAGTAATTGCATCAGCCATAATGAGCCGGTTCACTCGGTATTTACGGTACGCCAGCGTGCCGGAGATATCTCACTGAAATGCAAATACTGTGAAAAAGAATTTGCACATCATGTTGTTATAGGACACTGGTAATCAACACCGGCGCTTCTATAATGGGAAAACATCTGGCAGAAGGCGCCACCGCCTTCTGAATTATCATTAAGGGGAATTTATGTCTCGCGTCATCAGTACCGAAAAAGCACCTGCCGCTATCGGCCCTTATGTACAGGCTGTCGATCTCGGGAATATGGTTATCACTTCCGGCCAGATCCCTGTGGACCCGAAAACCGGTGAAGTTGCAGATGATGTTGCAGCGCAGACCCGTCAGTCACTGGCAAATGTGCAGGCAATCATTGAGCAGGCCGGCCTGAGTGTCGGTGATATTGTAAAAACAACGGTTTTTGTGAAAGACCTGAATGACTTTGCCACGGTCAATGCGACTTACGAAGCTTTTTTTACTGAAAATAACGCCGGTTTCCCTGCTCGCTCCTGCGTTGAAGTCGCCCGGCTGCCGAAAGACGTAAAAATTGAGATTGAAGCAATCGCTGTACGCCGCTAATCAGTCTGTCTGTTCCCGGAACATTCCGGGAACAGTATCGTTTCAGATACTGCCCGTGTCATTTTTCCACGATAGCCTCCTCTCCGCTTCTTTGTTTTTAATCAAACTCTCTGCAACTATTTCGCTTAATGCACTACATATTGTGTTTTAAAATCACCAAAACACAATATACAGGAAATAATCATGGATCATCTGGTGATTAAACGGGATGGCTGCAAGGTCGCTTTCTGCCGCCAGCGCATTATGCATGCCATTACTGCGGCAGCTGAAGCTGCGGGGGTCACAGATAAAAATTATTGTGAAGCCATGACCACCGTTATCTGTACCGAATTACAGCGACAGCCTGTACTGGATATCAGCCTGATACAACAGACGGTCGAAAACAAATTAATGGCAGGCCGTTTTCCGGAAGTCGCCCGTTGTTATATTGAATATCGCCATGATCGCGACAAAATACGCGAACAGCACAGCCGTTTACACCAGGAAATTCAGGGGTTGGTGGAACAAACCAATGCCGCTCTGCTGAATGAGAACGCCAACAAAGACAGTAAAGTGATCCCTACACAGCGCGACTTACTGGCAGGGATTGTGGCTAAACATTACGCACGACAGCATATTTTACCGCCGGCGGTGATGCAGGCGCATGATCGCGGCGAGATCCATTACCACGATCTCGATTATGCCCCTTTCTTTCCGATGTTTAACTGTATGCTGATTGATTTACAGGGCATGCTGACCCACGGGTTTAAAATGGGTAACGCTGAAATTACTCCGCCAAAATCTATAGCCACCGCAACCGCAGTCACCGCCCAGATTATCGCGCAGGTCGCCAGCCATATTTATGGCGGTACAACGATTAACCGTATTGATGAAGTACTGGCCCCGTTCGTTGATGCCAGCCTGCAACGCCATCGGGAGATTGCCCGTGAATGGCAGATTAAGGATGTGGAAGGCTATGCGGATGCACGTACCCGTAAAGAGTGTTTCGATGCTTTTCAGTCGCTGGAGTATGAGGTAAATACCCTGCATACCGCTAATGGCCAGACCCCTTTTGTCACCTTTGGCTTCGGGCTGGGAACGTCACGTGCTTCACGGCTGATTCAGATCTCTGTCCTGAAAAACCGCCTTGCCGGACTGGGAAAAAACCGTAAAACGGCCGTATTTCCGAAGCTGGTGTTTGCTATCCGCGAGGGAGTAAACCGCCGTCCCGAAGACATTAATTATGATATCAAGCAACTGGCACTGGAATGTGCCAGCCAGCGGATGTATCCGGATATTCTGAATTATGATCAGGTCGTAAAAGTGACCGGGTCGTTTAAAACCCCGATGGGCTGTCGCAGTTTCCTCGGCGTATATGAAGAAGATGGCCGGCAGATCCATGAAGGACGTAATAATATCGGGGTGGTCAGCCTGAATTTACCCCGTATAGCCCTGCAAGCCGGCGGTGATGAAACCCGTTTCTGGTCATTGCTGGAACAGCGGCTGGATACGGCGAAACAGGCACTGATGAGCCGAATCAGCCGTCTGGAAAATACCTGTGCCAGGGTTGCCCCCATACTCTATATGGAAGGTGCCTGCGGGGTACGTTTGCAGGCCGATGAAAAAGTCGGCAAAATTTTCCGTAACGGCCGGGCATCCGTGTCTCTGGGATATATCGGCCTGCATGAAACCATCAATGCCCTGACAGGTAACCGGCAGCACCTGTTTGATTCGGCGGAATTGCAGGAAAAAGCGCTGGCGATTGTCACCCGGCTGCGGCAGGCAACAGATCAGTGGAAAACCGAAACTGGCTATGGGTTCAGTCTGTACAGTACTCCCAGTGAAAACCTGTGTGACCGTTTCTGCCGGCTGGATGCTGCAGAGTTCGGGCTTGTCGCCGGAGTAACCGATAAAGGCTATTACACCAACAGCTTCCACCTGGATGTCGAAAAAGCCGCTAACCCCTACGATAAGATTGATTTTGAAGCGCCTTATCCGCAAATCGCTAATGGCGGTTTTATTTGCTACGGCGAGTACCCGAATCTGCAACATAATCTGAAAGCTCTCGAAGATGTCTGGGATTACAGCTATTCACGTATTCCTTACTATGGCACCAATACGCCCATTGATGAATGTTATAACTGTGGCTTTAAAGGTGAATTCAGTTGTACCAGTAAGGGATTTACCTGTCCGCAGTGCGGAAATCATGATCCGGCCCGGGTGTCAGTCACCAGGCGGGTATGCGGCTATCTTGGCAGCCCCGATGCCAGACCTTTCAACGCCGGTAAGCAGGAAGAAGTAACGCGTCGCGTAAAACATATGCCGAACGGTATATAAGGCCCGGTATATGAATTACCACCGCTATTATCCTCTGGACGTGGTAAACGGTCCGGGTACCCGCTGTACGTTGTTTGTCTCCGGTTGTGAACATCACTGCCGGGGATGCTACAACCAGTCAACCTGGCGGCCGGACTCAGGGTATACGTTCACTCCGGACCTGGAAGATCAGATTATCACCGACCTTAACGACAGCCGCATTCCCCGCCAGGGACTATCATTGTCTGGCGGAGATCCACTGTATCCGGCCAATATCAGCACAATATTACGGCTGGTCAGCCGGATAAATGCTGAGTGTCCCGGCAAAGATATCTGGCTGTGGAGCGGTTACCGCTTTCAGTGGCTCACCAATGAACAGCGCAAAATAGTGGCTCGTATTAATGTACTGATCGACGGTAAATTTATCGATAGCCAGAAAGATCTGACCCTGAAATGGCGCGGCAGCAGAAATCAGCGTATCTGGTATCTGCGCTGAGCCCTGACCCGACAAGACTGCATCATCAGGACTCAGAACAGCATTGCTGTCACTCGCGGGCCTGCTGCGCATTGGCAGTCTGTTTTTTAGATCCGGACCTGGAATTCAGGTAATTTCCGCAGGGAATTTCCACAAATTTATACAGGATCCAGCCCAGGAGCACACTGACGACTGCCGCGAATACCAGTATCAAAATCCCGTCAGGGAGATTAAATTTCTCGCCCCCTGCCCAGCGTTTCAGCAGGATTAAGATAGTGAAATGGATCATATAGAAGCCGAAAGAAATATTACCCAGCCACTGCATTACCGGTAAATTCAGGAATGATTTTTTTCCCCGGATATCACCGACCGTCAGAGATCCCAGCAGGAAAACCAGCGGATATAACGTAATCAGGTTATAACTGAACTGAAAAGGTAAATTCACATCAATAATGTAGCTGGCGGCCACCAGCAGAGTACTGGTAACAGTACTGATGCGGATAAAGTAACCTTCGAGAATAATACGGGAAAGTACCAGCCCGATAACGAATTCAAATACCCTGGTCAGCGGGAAAGTGTAAGACAGCCACCACTCGATTTCACCGACTTTAAAAGGCCAGCCGGGCAGCGGTGTTTCATGACGGGTCGCATAGAAAATAATGACCTGACTGATGATCATGCCGAGATAGCAGATAAAGATGGTGGTCCACAGTTTATCTGCGGGGAGGGCTTTCACCCAACGGAAAACAAACGGAAAAATAATATAAAACAAAATGATAGCGCATAAAAACCAGCTGGGTGTATTCCCGCCAATATAATTCTCTGCCCGCGGGATCCAGCTCTGAACCAGAAATAAGTTAGGTAACCAGATATCCGGCCGCCGGAAACTGATCACCCCGGTCGCGACCACAATCACCATAACCACCACATTTACCGGGTAGATCTTTGCAAAGCGACGTTTATAAAAGCGCAGCGGGTGATCGACCGGGCGGGACGACCATCCCATCACAAAACCGCTCAGGATAAAGAACATAGATACACTGACCCAGCCGCTTTTACTGAAGATCACGTAATACCAGTGACTGACCTGAGGATCAGAAAACGGTGCCAGAATCGGACCCAGGGTCGAGTGAAACAGAAACACACTGATCGCCGCGATAAAGCGAATGCCGTTCAGCGAGGTCAGATTAGGTAACATTCCTTTCTCATTACGCCGGACAATATGGTGCGCCGTCGGCGACCAGGACTGAGGTTCTGAAGCTTTACTGTTTTGCATAGACTCCCCCACTGAAAACAGATATACCGGACAACTCATTGATAAAAAATATTACACAATGAGAAAAAGTGACTGTGTGACTGTATGCAGGTGAAATGCTCACAGAGCCTGGTTTCAGCTCCGGAAAAATGATTTATAAATAAAGTAAAGTTACCGATAATATATTTACGATGAACACATCAGGCATTAACTAATAGATAACATCAGAGATGATTGCAAAAGAAATTAATAAATAAAAGTTATCTTTATGAATAACCTGATTTTATTTATTGTGACTTTTTGTACATGGCAACAGATCAAGGAAGGAGAAGGGGAAGCGGCGCAGGCGCAGTATCCTGTACGCCAGAGGATCGCAAAGGGGCTGCCCGCCTCCCTGCGTCAGTACCGCCAAATAACATTCAGGCCGAACGTGACCAGTGGATTTTTTTGCCAAAACCGAGTGTATTGTCGGTCATTTTGAGTTGATCAGGACGGATTTCCCACAAAGGGGCTTTCATCGCTCTGGCAACCGGAAACTGCCGCTGGTAACAGGCGACTGCCTGCTGTAGCCGCTCACCCTGCGGTCGAAAAATTTCACCGGTGTACTGAATGCCTTTAATTTTCATCACTGACTCTGTCGGGGTCGTCACGGTGCCTGCCACCCGGTTGTTTTTCAACATCAGCTGACCATGACGGGTACTTTCTTCTGTCATCAGCCAGAAAGCTATTTCCTGTTCATCAAACACATAAAAGCAATTCGCAGCCCACAGGCTTTCACCGCTGCCGGTACACAGGGTCAGTACATGATGTTTTTTAAGGTAATTAATACAATGTGTTAAATCAGACATATTCAGACCTTAGCCATTACCCAATGGCATCACGAGAAACTGCAGGCTACACTGCCTGCAAAAATCAGGACAGGAAAAAGATACTGATGGAAAAGTGCTGGTCCCTTTATATGGTGCGTACCGCATCAGGTGCCTTATATACGGGCATCACTACAGATGTTGCACGGCGCTTTATGCGCCATCAGCAGGGTAACGGTGCTAAAGCTTTGCGCGGCAAAGGTCCGCTAAGTTTAGTGTTTCAATGCCCTGCCGGTGATCGTTCGCTGGCGTCAAAACTTGAATATCAGCTTAAGCAACGATCCCGCAGGGATAAACTGTTACTGGTCGCTCAGCAACCCGATAACCTGTTACTCTGGTTTAAAGATCATCCGTAAAAAGGCGCTGAGAATGTCAGTGTTCCGTGGCCCGTTTCTGTCGGACCATTTGCCAGCGGATAGATAAGCAGGGCCTGTTGCGTATGACCGGCCGGGCACTGGTATTCCAAACCATCAGCGACAGTAAAACCGACCCGTGGCAGGCAGGCAGTCTGATTTTCGGCGATCACTGCACTGTAGCCAAACTCATTCAGGGTATCCAGGGCTTCACAGACCAGTTTTTCATCCAGCCCCGCAGGCTGGTCACTGTTCACTGCCAGCGGATATAACACCACCCAGCCATGATCTTCACCGCCTGAAGTTACCGGACTGAACGCCGCATAACCCAGTACCTGCCCTTCATCATCTGTCGCAACCACACCCAGAGTAAGCAGCCCCTGTTCGCGCAGCATTCTGACCCGTTTCGCTTCATGCTCTGAGCCAAAACAGTGTTTTAATAAACGGTCGATGCCTGGTGCATCAATACCAATCTCAGTCCGAATTAGCATGAGTTCTCTTCGCGCACCGTAATAACGCTGGCGTCCTGTGTCATTCCTGCTTCTGTAAATGCAGCAAGATGCTGCAACCCGTTATATAATAACGCCGGCATTGCTTCGGGTTCGATAGCATCCATCAGGTTTTTTACCGCAAGCCCCAATTCTGTATCACCTTCCACAATCAGCCGGCGCTGGAAGAATAACATATCCGGGTCTTTACGACCTGCCGCGAGTAAAATCAGATCATTAATTCCTGCCCGGAACCAGACATCCGCCACTGAGTCATCAGTCACGATAATCCGCCCTGCCTCCAGAGTCATCACCCATTTCCAGCGCAGATCACTGATATCAATACCCAGCCTGCGTTGTTGCAGAAAATCAATTTCACCGTCAGCAATCAATTGCTGGTACTGCCAGTTGATCAGCTGTCGGAGACACATTTTTTTGCAGAACAACGGCACCCTGCCCAGAGGGGTGGCCAGTAATCCCGGCATCCTGTTAACCAGTTGATAATGTAAGCGCTGCAGCATGGTATCTTCCTTAATCTGACATCAGAACAAAAACGCCATTTTATCTGTAGATCCGGTGATCTTCGTGACTATCCGGTAATACTCTGCCCTGAATCAACTTTCTGGCGGATAAATTTCCCTACACTTTCTTCCCTGTAAATTCTGTGGAGAGACGTATGGAACTGTTATGTCCGGCAGGTAATCTTCCCGCCCTGAAAACTGCAGTGGAACAGGGGGCAGATGCAGTGTATGTCGGCCTGAAAGATGATACTAATGCACGGCATTTCACCGGGCTGAATTTTACCCCTGAACGTCTGGAACAGGCGGCAAAATATCTGCATCAGCACCAGAGAAAGTTGCATGTTGCTATCAATACCTTTGCTCATCCGGCCGGTTTTAACCGCTGGAAACAGGCGATTGATGTTGCAGTAAACAGTGGTGCTGATGCACTGATCCTCGCCGATCCGGCACTGCTGGAGTACGCTTCGTCACGTTATCCCCGGACGGAACGGCATTTATCGGTTCAGGCTTCTGCGACGAATACAGAAGCGATACGTTTCTACCAGCGCGAATTTGCTGTCCATCGGGTGGTGCTGCCAAGGGTGCTGTCATTACATCAGGTACGGCAACTGGCCCGGGAAACGACAGTGCCGCTGGAAGTATTTGCTTTCGGCAGCCTGTGCATTATGGCGGAGGGGCGCTGTTATCTGTCTTCCTGGATGACCGGTGAATCTCCGAATACGGCGGGAGCCTGTTCTCCGGCCAAATTTGTCCGCTGGCAGACCACAGGCCAGGGTATGGATTCGCGGCTGAATAACGTGCTTATTGACCGTTTCCGGCCGGATGAAAACGCCGGTTACCCGACCCTGTGTAAAGGCCGCTACCTGGTCGACGGGCAGCGCTATCACGTCCTTGAAGAACCCACCAGCCTGAATACCCTGGCACTGCTGCCGGAACTGCAGCGGATGGGCATTGTTTCAGTGAAGATTGAAGGCCGGCAACGCAGCCCTGCGTATGTACGGCAGGTAACTTCAGTCTGGCGACAGGCAATTGATCATTGCCAGAATGCCGACGGTAACTTCGGGGTGGATCCGCGCTGGATGCAACAACTTGGTGAGCTGGCGGAAGGCACACAAACCACACTGGGTGCGCTGCACCGCCAATGGCAATAAGGATAGCCGATGAAATACGCCCTCGGGCCGGTACTGTGGTACTGGCCAACAGAAAAATTAGATGCGTTTTATCAGCAGGCGGCCAGCAGTACCGCAGATATTATTTATCTCGGTGAGGCAGTATGCAGCAAACGCCGTGCCACCTCCTTCGGACAATGGATGGAACTGGCCCGCCCGCTGGCGACAGCCGGTAAGCAGGTGGTGTTGAGTACCTTATCCCTGCTACAGTCCCCTTCCGAACTGAAAGAATTAAAACGCTATATCAGCAACGGTGAGTTTATGATCGAGGCCAGCGATATGGGCACCGTCAATCTTGCCGCTGAGCATGGGCTGCCTTTTGTTGCCGGACATGCACTGAATATCTACAACGCACCGGCCCTGAAAATACTCCTCAGACAGGGAATGATACGCTGGTGTATGCCGGTGGAACTGTCGCGGGACTGGCTGTCAGAGTTGCTGAAAGCGTGCGAAGACGCCGGATTTCGCGATCAGTTTGAAGTGGAAGTGTTTGGTTACGGATATCTGCCGCTGGCATTATCCGCACGCTGTTTTACCGCCCGCTCGGAAAATCGTGATAAAGACCATTGTGAGACTTGCTGTATCCGTTACCCGCAGGGCCGCAAGGTACTGTCACAGGAAGGGCAGCAGGTGTTTGTACTGAACGGAATTCAGACCATGAGCGGATACTGTTATCACCTCGGCAATGCACAGAAAGGGATGCACGGGCTGGTAGATGTTTTCCGTGTATCACCGTCAGATTTACAGACACCGGCGCTGATACGACAGTTACGTAACAACCAGAACGGTGAGGCTCCCTTTGATTTAGTACCAATCGACCACTGCAACGGTTACTGGCGCAATATTGAAGGGATGGCGCTGGATAACCCGCCAGGGGCACAATCGGCTTAGGTGATCCTAAACAAAACCCGATACATTGAGAGTGACGTGTTCTGCGTCACTCTGCCGGTAATCCGTCAGAGATTTCGGTATGATAAAGGTATGACTATGTCTGAGCTCAAGCCCTTCAAACTTTCAGTACTGGATCTTTCCCCGGTCCCTGAACACTCTGACCCGCGAACTGCTTTTAGCAATTCACTGGCACTGGCAAAATACGCCGAATCCGCCGGGTATCATCGTTACTGGCTGGCTGAGCACCATAATATGACCGGGATTGCCAGTGCCGCTACGTCGGTGCTGATTGGCTACCTGGCCGCAAATACCCGCCATCTGCGTCTGGGATCAGGCGGTGTTATGCTGCCTAACCATGCCCCGCTGGTGATTGCGGAACAATTTGGTACTCTCGCCACTCTGTATCCTGACAGGATTGATCTGGGTATTGGCCGTGCACCGGGCTCTGACCAGCGGACCATGATGGCACTGCGCCGTCATATGAGTGGCAATGCCGAAGATAACTTCCCGCAGGACATTGAACAGCTGATCCGCTGGTTTGATGCTCCGGCAGGTACCGCTTTTGATGTTCAGCCGGTTCCGGGCACCGGGCTACGGGTTCCGGTATGGCTGCTGGGTTCCAGCCTGTACAGTGCACAGCTTGCGGCGCGGATGGGGTTACCTTTCGCCTTCGCTTCTCATTTTGCACCGGATATGCTGTCGCAGGCAGTGACTCTTTACCGCGAAAATTTCCGTCCTTCCGACCGGCTGGCAGCACCTTATGTGATGATTGGTGTGAATGTGATTGCCGCCGAAAGTAAAGCCAGAGCGCGCTTTCTGTTTACTTCACAACAACAGCAGTTTATTAACCTGCGTCGTGGTATGCCCGGGCCGTTACCTGCCCCGGTCGAAAATATGGATACGGTCTGGTCGCCGGCCGAAAAATATGGTGTTGACCGGGCGCTGGGGATGTCGCTGGTCGGAGACCAGGCCTCTGTCACCCAGGGACTGGCATCTTTGCAGCAGCAATACCAGCCAGATGAACTGATGATTAACGGGCAGATTTTTGATAATGAGGCACGGATTTATTCGTTCTCCCTGGCCATGGCCGCGGCAGAATCGCTGAAACACTGATCTGCCACCGGCCAGCAGATATAAAAAAAAGCGATGGTTTTCACCATCGCTTTTTTATTTTCTGACCCGGCGCAAACAGCGATGCTGTTCCCGCCGGCAGTAGTGACTAACGATTAATATTCGCGACGACGGGCAGCCGGTGCGGCACCATCTTCACGACGCTGACCACGATGACCTTCACGGTTTCCACCGAAACCACGACCGCCTTCACGACCACCTTCACGACGATCCGAAAAACGACGACCGCCGCCCTCACGACCACCTTCACGGCCACCACGACGTGGCTCACGTGACTGTGGTGCATCACCAATCAGTTGCATATTCATCGGCTTGTTCAGAATACGGGTTTTCGTAAAGTGCTGCAGAACTTCACCCGGCATACCTTTTGGTAATTCAATTGTTGAGTGGGTACCAAACAATTTGATGTTACCGATATAGCGGCTGCTGATATCACCTTCGTTAGCGATAGCACCAACGATATGACGCACTTCAACACCATCATCACGGCCAACTTCAATGCGGTACATCTGCATTTCGCCGACATCGCGACGCTCACGACGCGGACGATCACCATCACGGCCACCTTCACGGTTACCACGACGATCATCACGGCTGCCACGCTCATCACGGTCACGGAACTCACGGCGTGCAGGACGAGGTGCATCAGCAGGGACGATTAACGGACGTTCACCCTGGGCCATTTTCAGCAGAGCGGCAGCCAGAGTTTCCATATCCAGATCTTCCTGCGGCGATAATTTCTCCAGCAGTGCACGATACTGATCCAGATCGCTGCTTTCCAGTTGCTGCTGTACGCGCTCAGCAAATTTCGCCTGACGACGGCTGCTCAGCAGTTCTGCATTTGGCAGTTCAACTTCCGGAATCGTCAGCTTCATGGTGCGTTCGATGTTGCGTAGCAGACGACGCTCACGGTTCTCCACGAACAGTAAAGCACGACCCGCACGACCCGCACGGCCAGTACGGCCAATACGGTGTACGTAAGATTCTGCATCCAGAGGGATGTCGTAGTTTACCACCAGGCTGATACGTTCAACGTCCAGACCACGTGCGGCAACGTCGGTGGCAATCAGAATATCCAGACGACCATCTTTCAGGCGTTCCAGAGTCTGTTCACGCAGTGACTGGTTCATGTCACCGTTCAGTGCTGCACTGCTGTAACCACTGCGCTCCAGAGTTTCAGCAACTTCCAGGGTGGCATTTTTGGTACGAACGAAGATAATCGCCGCATCAAAATCTTCTGCTTCCAGGAAACGTACCAGTGCATCGCTCTTACGGCCGTAAGCAGTCCAGTAAGACTGGCTGATGTCCGGACGGGTAGTGATGCTGGACTGAATGCGCACTTCCTGTGGATCTTTCATAAAGCGACGGGTAATACGACGGATTGCTTCCGGCATAGTCGCAGAGAACAGCGCTGTCTGATGCCCTTCAGGGATCTGCGCCATAATGGTTTCAACGTCTTCGATGAAGCCCATACGCAGCATTTCATCAGCTTCGTCCAGCACCAGACCACGCAGGTTAGACAGGTCCAGAGTACCGCGTTTCAGGTGATCCAGCAGACGGCCGGGAGTACCGACAACAATCTGTGGTCCCTGACGCAGGGCGCGCAGCTGTACGTCGTAACGCTGACCACCGTACAGGGCCAGAACGTTAACGCCGCGCATATGTTTAGAAAACTCAGTAGCAGCTTCACCTACCTGTACCGCCAACTCACGGGTCGGTGCCAGCACCAGAATTTGTGGTGCTTTCAGAGAAGGATCAATGTTGTTCAGCAATGGCAAAGAGAATGCCGCTGTTTTACCACTTCCGGTCTGAGCCATACCCAGAACATCACGGCCTTCCAGCAGATGAGGAATACAGGCAGCCTGGATTGGCGATGGTTTAACGTATCCCATGTCATTCAGTGCAGACAAAATGGATTCGTTAAGGCCCAGATCGGAAAAAGTGGTTTGAATATCAGTCATGTAGTACACGTGCCTCTTAGATAACGGCGGCCAGTCTACATAACTCGTCATGAAAACTTTCAGTTATTTTCATTGAAAAGTGTGAACCGGCTCAAATTAGAAGTTTTTGACGAATAAAACACCCCTCACCCCGAAGGATGACAGGATACATAAACAAAGGGCGTTAAATGTCGTCAGCTATTGCTGGTCGGATTCTGATAAATCGTCTTGTGCCTGGCCAAGTTCCGCCAGTTCCAACAATGCGTATCGGTGTTCAACAAAGTTATTCACATTGTTGGCAACCGCCAGTTTGAATAACGCTTCCGCGTTATCCTTCTCCCCCAGACTTAGGTAATACTTACCTAAATAGAAGTTGGTTTCACTGAGATGTTCAGCGAGCGAGGTGTTATCCGTAGCATCCGCCTGTAAACGCGCCATCAGTGTTTTTTCACTGATATCGCCCAGGTAGAATTCGACAATATTCCATCCCCATTGATCTCTGTTCGCCGAGTCATAACGCTGCCTGAGCGCGACTTTCGCTTTGTCTGCATTTATCTCACGTTCGTCGAGATAGAGCCAAAGCGTACGAAAAGGATCATTAGGATCGTCCTGATAAAACGCCAGCAGATCATCTTGCGCTAACTTGTATCGACCGCCGTAATACAGCGCGATACCACGGTTTAAATGCGCATAATTGTAAGTTGGATCAAGCTCAAGTACAGAATCAAACGCTTCATAGGCAGAATCAAAATTACCTGCCTGCGTTAAGTATATACCAAGATAGTTAAATACTTCTGGCATATCTGGTCTGATAGACAACGCCTGGGAAAAATCGTTCCGTGCGAGTGCCCGCAAACCTAAACTATCATACAACACTCCGCGCTCATATAACAGCTGTGCGCGTTCATCATCGGTGAGAGCACGACTGGCAAGAATTTGTTCCATACGTGCCAGGATGACTTCCTGCTGCAACGTTGGCTGCAAAGGCACGGCAAGAACTTCGTTCTGACGCCAATTAGAGCTGCTGCATCCTGCCAGCAATAAAGCTGTCGCAACAAAACCCCAGCGCAAATAAGGCTTCATTATCCCACTCCCGAATACAAACATTAGGATGAATATCCTGTCATCCGCCTGCCGTGCAAAGGAATCCTGCCCTCGCGATAACAGAAATCCTGCTCTCCGGGTGTCCGGAGAGCAGGAAAATCATCGAACGCTTAACCGGCGTCGGACGGATTCGTCGCTGCGGTTTCTTCTGCCTGCGGTTTTTCAGCCGCTTCTTTGATGCTCAGGCGTACACGACCCTGACGGTCGACTTCCAGTACTTTAACCGGAACTTCCTGGCCCATCTGCAGATAGTCTGTCACTTTTTCTACACGCTTTTCAGCGATCTGAGAAATATGTACCAGACCTTCTTTACCGCCACCAATGGCAACGAATGCTCCGAAATCAACGATACGGGTGACTTTACCGTTATAAATACGGCCCACTTCGATTTCTGCGGTGATTTCTTCGATACGGCGGATAGCTTCTTTCGCTTTGTCACCATCAGTAGCCGCAATTTTTACGGTACCGTCATCTTCGATTTCGATAGTGGTACCGGTCTCTTCGGTCAGAGCACGGATAACTGCCCCCCCCTTACCGATAACATCTTTGATTTTGTCCGGATTGATACGAATAGTATGAATACGTGGTGCAAATTCAGATATTTCGATACGCGGGGTGCTGATTGCCTGTTCCATGGTACCCAGGATATGCAAACGCGCACCTTTCGCCTGGTTCAATGCAACCTGCATAATTTCGCGGGTAATACCTTCGATTTTGATGTCCATCTGCAGTGCAGTCACACCGTCGCGGCTACCGGCAACTTTAAAGTCCATATCACCCAGGTGATCTTCGTCGCCCAGGATATCAGACAGGACAACATAACGTTCGCCGTCTTTCACCAGACCCATCGCAATACCCGCTACTGCGGCTTTGATAGGCACCCCGGCATCCATCAGTGCCAGAGAAGCACCACAGACTGATGCCATAGATGATGAACCGTTAGATTCGGTGATTTCTGATACCACACGTACAGTGTACGGGAAGACATCGGCTTTTGGCATCATCGCCAGCACGCCGCGCTTCGCCAGACGACCGTGGCCGATTTCACGGCGTTTTGGTGAACCCACCATACCGGTTTCGCCCACAGAGTACGGAGGGAAGTTGTAGTGGAACAGGAAGCTGTCGGTTCTTTCGCCCATCAGCTCATCCAGGTTCTGCGCATCACGGGTGGTACCCAGTGTTGCCGTAACCAGTGCCTGAGTTTCACCACGGGTAAACAGTGCTGAACCGTGGGTACGCGGCAGAACACCAGTACGAACGTCCAGACCACGAACCATATCTTTTTCACGTCCATCGATACGCGGTTCGCCGTTCAGAATACGTGCACGGACAACGTTTTTCTCGATGGCGTGCAGCAGGTCACTGATTTCGCCTTCATCCAGTGCTTCATCTTCTGCTTTCAGTGCAGCAATAGTTTCGCTTTTGATCAGGTTAACCTGCTCATAGCGTTGCTGTTTCTCTGTAATGCGGTAAGCGTCACTCAGACGAGCTTCAGCCAGTGCAGCAATACGTGAATTCAGAGCTTCATTTGCCGCTTCCGGCTGCCAGTCCCAGCGTGGTTTGCCTGCTTCAGCAACCAGAGATTTAATATTTTCGATCACAACCTGCTGTTGCTCATGGCCAAAGACCACCGCACCCAGCATTTGTTCTTCGCTCAGTACATCAGCTTCTGACTCAACCATCAGTACCGCATTCTCGGTACCGGCCACCACCAGATCCAGACGGGTGTTAGCCATCTCTTCAGTGGTCGGGTTCAGAACATACTGATCATTGATGTAACCAACACGGGCTGCACCGATGGGACCATTGAACGGAATACCAGATAAAGAAAGGGCCGCTGACGCACCAATCATTGCCACGATGTCCGGGTTAACCTGTGGGTTAACAGAAACAACAGTTGCAATAACCTGTACTTCATTGACAAAACCTTCAGGGAACAGCGGACGCACCGGACGGTCAATCAGACGCGCAATCAGTGTTTCACCTTCACTCGGACGACCTTCACGACGGAAGAAGCTTCCCGGGATACGGCCGGCAGCGTAAGTACGCTCCTGATAGTTAACCGTTAACGGGAAAAAGTCCTGGCCTGGTTTCGCTTTCTTCTGACCGACAACGGTCACGAATACACAGGTATCATCAATGCTTGCCATCACAGCAGCAGTCGCCTGACGGGCCATCATTCCTGTTTCCAGAGTGACGGTATGCTGGCCATACTGGAATTTACGTACAATCGGATTCAGCAAAGTTTAGATCCTTTAATTTTTAATCAGATAGCCTTTTTCAGGCTCTCTGTATCATGGGTTTTGATCTTCCAGCATCCTCGCGACTAATGACAAATCTTTCCGTACTGCCGGTGGGATAAGGTTTCTCATTAGCCGCGCGAATCGTGCAAATAAAGATCACTCACGGTAACAATACATGAGTTTTAGCAGAAATACTGCCAGTCCCCCGAAAAAAGGGGCCATACAGGCCCCTTTTCGCGAAACTCGCTCAAATTTTTTCGCCGGAACAGCACGGCTGATAACGCAACGTACAGACCATTGAAAAAACTCTTCAGACTTAGCGACGCAGACCCAGAGCTTCGATCAGGCTCGAGTAACGTGCAACATCTTTACGCTTCAGGTAATCCAGCAGCTTACGACGCTGGGAAACCATACGCAGCAGACCGCGACGGCTGTGGTGGTCTTTTTTGTGCTCAGAAAAGTGACCCTGCAGGTGGTTAATCTGTGCAGTCAGCAGAGCAACCTGAACTTCAGTTGAACCACTGTCATTGGTACCACGACCGAATTTAGCAACGATCTCTGCTTTAGCTTCTACGCTTAGAGACATAATAAACTCCAATATATGTGTTGATTTCAGGTTGCCGATCTCTAATTCAGCTCCCCACTTTAAAGCCGCGTCATTCTACTCTGCGGCCGACATGAGTGCAAATAACTCAGTCGAAATATTCAACCACCAGTCGGCGCGGTGCAACACGCCCCTGATCGTCGATTTCTGCCATACCGATAAACTTCTGACTGTCGCCTTCACTGACGCGCACCAGGCCATTGGCTGGCGCACCGGCAATTTGTACCGGCTGACCGAGTTTAAACCAGTGACTGACGGATTCCGGCAAATTCACCAGCGGATAGTCTTCCGCAGGGCTGTCCATTGGCATCAGTAACGCATCCAGGGCCGCCAGATCGGTGTGTCCCTGTGGGTCCGGCGCGGCCAGTGTTTGTAACTGCTCCAGGGTGACCATTTTATCCATCGGATAACGGGCGACCTGTACACGGCGCAGCATGGTGACATGAGCACCGCAGCCAAGCTTTTCACCCAGATCATCAATAATGGTCCGGATATAGGTGCCTTTTGAACAATGAATTTCCAGCTCCAGTTCATCATCCTGATGACGGATAAACTGTAACTCATGGACAGTGATCGGCCGGGGTTCCCGTTCAACAGTGATACCCTGACGGGCATATTCATATAACGGGCGTCCCTGATGTTTCAGTGCCGAAAACATAGAAGGCACTTGCAGGGTTTGCCCGCGAAAACTGTCCAGCGCCTGAGCAAGCTCAGCGGCAGTAAAACGGACCGGACGTTCTTCAACCACATTACCATCCGCATCGGAGGTATCGGTACGCTGGCCGAGCCGGGCGATAACACGGTAACGTTTATCAGAGTCGAGCAGGTAACGGGAAAATTTGGTCGCTTCACCGAGGCAAATGGGCAGCATGCCCGTTGCCAGCGGATCCAGCGCGCCCGTATGGCCGGCCCTGTTCGCGTTATAAATACGTTTTACTTTTTGCAGCAAATCATTGGAGGATATACCCGTGGGCTTATCCAGCAGTAATACCCCGTGGATATCACGCCCACGGCGACGGGGACGTCCCATCAGTCCTCCTCGTGCTCTTCAGGCTTATCGCCGCGACGTTCGTTATCCCGCTTAACTACATTGGATACCAGGTTAGACATACGCATACCTTCGACCAGGGAATTATCATAGAAAAACGTCAGTTCCGGGACAATACGCAAGCGCATCGCTTTACCCAGCAGAGTACGGATAAAGCCGGAAGCATCCTGTAATGCTTTAACCCCTGCTTTTACTGCATCTTCGTCTTTATCATTCAGGAATGTGACAAATACTTTGGCATAGGCCAGGTCGCGTGACACTTCGACACTGGATACGGTTACCATCATACCGAGACGGGGATCTTTGATTTCGCGCTGAATAATCAGGGCAATTTCTTTTTGCAATTCCTGAGCAACACGCTGAGAACGACCGAATTCTTTTGCCATCTTTTTGCTCCTTTCAAATAATTCGGGAGGCCAGCGGCCTCCCAAATAGTCATAACCTGGTAACGATTAATCGATAGTACGTTTGATTTCAATAACTTCAAACACTTCGATAGAATCGCCGGCGCGAACATCATTATAGTTCTTCACACCGATACCACATTCCATACCATTACGGACTTCGTTGACGTCATCTTTGAAGCGGCGCAGAGATTCCAGCTCGCCTTCATAAATAACCACGTTCTCACGCAGGACACGGATAGGATTATGACGTTTAACCACACCTTCAGTAACCATACAACCGGCAATGGCACCAAATTTCGGTGATTTAAATACATCACGGACTTCAGCCAGACCAATGATCTGCTGTTTGTATTCCGGTGCCAGCATACCGCTCATTGCTGCTTTTACTTCGTCGATCAGGTTATAGATAACCGAGTAGTAACGCAGATCCAGGCTTTCAGCTTCAATAACACGGCGCGCTGATGCATCAGCACGAACGTTAAAGCCCAGCACGATAGCATTAGATGCCGCTGCCAGAGTGGCATCAGTTTCGGTAATACCACCGACACCGGAACCGACAATTTTCACTTTAACTTCATCGGTAGACAGTTTCAGTAATGAATCTGAAATAGCTTCAACCGAGCCCTGTACGTCTGCCTTCAGTACGATATTCAGTTCAGAAACGTCACCTTCTGTCATGTTAGCAAACATGTTTTCCAGTTTAGATTTCTGCTGACGAGCCAGTTTAACTTCACGGAATTTACCCTGACGATACAGAGCAACTTCGCGTGCTTTCTTCTCATCACGTACCACAGTCGCTTCATCACCGGCAGCAGGTACACCTGACAGACCGAGAATTTCGACCGGGATTGACGGACCGGCTTCCAGAACTTCCCGTCCCAGTTCGTTACGCATCGCACGGACACGGCCATATTCGAAGCCACAAAGGACGATATCGCCTTTGTTCAGGGTACCGGCACGTACCAGTACGGTAGCAACCGGACCACGGCCTTTATCAAGGAAGGATTCGATAACCACACCGCTTGCCATACCACTGCGTACCGCTCTCAGTTCCAGAACTTCTGCCTGCAGCAGGATTGCCTGTAACAGGTCATCAACACCGGTACCTGCTTTCGCAGAGACATTGACGAACATGTTTTCGCCGCCCCACTCTTCCGGAATAATTCCGTACTGGGTCAGTTCATTTTTAACCCGATCCGGATCAGAATCTGGTTTATCGATTTTGTTAACTGCAACCACCACCGGTACATTGGCCGCTTTAGCATGCTGGATAGCTTCTACGGTCTGAGGCATCACACCATCATCCGCTGCGACTACCAGGATAACGATATCCGTTGCCTGAGCACCACGGGCACGCATTGCGGTAAACGCGGCGTGGCCAGGAGTATCCAGGAAAGTGATCATGCCGTTACCGGTTTCAACGTGGTAAGCACCGATATGCTGGGTAATACCACCGGCTTCACCGGAAGCAATTTTTGCAGAACGGATATAATCCAGCAGCGAGGTTTTACCGTGGTCAACGTGACCCATGATAGTTACCACCGGCGCACGTGATTCAGCTTCTGTATGTCCGCCGATATCACGGTCACTCATTACCGCTTCTTCCAGCTCGTTTTCACGACGCAGGATCACTTTGTGACCCATTTCTTCGGCAACCAGCTGAGCAGTTTCCTGATCGATAACCTGGTTGATGGTCGCCATGGCACCCAGTTTCATCATTACTTTGATGACCTGAGAACCTTTCACTGCCATTTTGTTCGCCAGTTCAGCGACTGTCACCGTTTCACCGATCACTACATCACGGTTAACCACCTGCGCCGGCTTGTTAAAGCCTTGCTGCAGAGCGCTGCCCTTACGATGTTTACCGCCTTTACCGCCGCGAACAGCTGCACGTGCTTCTTCACGGTCAGTTTTCGCTTCAGAGTGTTTGTTACTTTTCTTTGCACGCGGGCTTTTGGTCGCAGTGCGGGTACGGCCACGGCCACCTTCAACCTGACGATCGTTCTCGTCTTCAGCCTGACGGGCGTGAGTTGATGTAGTCACGTGGTAGTCAGAAGCGTCTTCGGTTTCCACCGGCTTCTGCCACTCTTCGCCTTTCTCTTCAGCCAGTTTACGGGCTTCTTCAGCAACACGCTTTGCTTCTGCTTCCAGCTTACGGCGTGCTTCTTCTTCGGTTTTACGCTTAAGTTCAGCGGCTTCCGCTTCGCGACGGGCTTTTTCTGATGGTGCTGCCTGGGTCATATCGTTCTTTTGTTGATTCGTCACAGTTTTTGTTTCCGCAGCTTCACGTCTGGCTTTTTCTTCTGCCTCACGCTTAGCTTTATCTTCGGCTTCACGTTTCGCTTGTTCTTCAGCAACGCGTCTGGCTTTTTCTTCTGCCTCACGGCGTGCTGCCTCTTCCGCTTCACGCTGTGCCTGTGCTTCAGCTTCTGCCTGGCGTTCCGCCTCGGCATCATCTTTCACATAGGTACGCTTTTTGCGGACTTCAATTTGCACAGATTTACTTTTACCCCCGGTGCCGGGAATATTCAAGGTACTGCGTGTTTTACGTTGCAAAGTGAGTTTACCTGAATCCGTAGTACCGTGCTCACGGTTCAGGTATGACAGTAAACTTTGTTTTTCCTGTTCAGTCACAGAGTCGTTTTCAGACTTAGTGATGCCTGCATCAGCCAGTTGCTGTACCAGACGATCAACAGGAGTTTCAATTTCTGCAGCCAGCGATTTTACAGTTACATCAGTCATGCTGTTCCTTCCTGTTAGTTATGCGTCACCGCCAAACCAGCAGATATTACGTGCAGCCATAATCAGCTCGCCGGCTTTCTCTGCAGAAAGCTCTTCAATATCTGTGAGGTCATCAATACCCTGTTCAGCTAATTCTTCCAGAGTGCTGACGCCTTTAGCAGCCAGACGATAGGCCAGGTCTTTATCCATTCCCTGCAGAGCCAGTAAATCATCTGCAGGTTTCTGGTTACCCAGACTTTCTTCTTTTGCCAACGCCAGGGTGGTCAACGCATTTTTAGCTCGTTCACGCAGAGCCTCTACCATCTCTTCTTCGAGCCCGTCAATTTCCAGCAGCTCATCTACCGGCACATAGGCCAGTTCTTCGAGAGTCGAGAACCCTTCTTCTACCAGTACAGTAGCGAATTCCTCGTCAATATCGAGGTATTTCGTAAACATATCGATGGCTGCATGAGCTTCTGCCTGATGCTTCGCCTGCAGGTCATCAACCGTCATTACGTTCAGTTCCCAGCCACTCAGCTGAGAGGCTAAACGTACGTTTTGGCCATTACGGCCGATCGCCTGAGCCAGATTTCCGGCTTCAACAGCGATATCCATGGTGTGATTGTCTTCATCCACCACAATGGATGCGACATCAGCAGGTGCCATGGCATTAATCACAAACTGTGCCGGATTATCATCCCACAGCACAATATCGATACGCTCACCGCCCAGTTCACTGGAAACGGCCTGTACACGAGCACCACGCATACCTACACAGGCACCTACGGGATCGATACGTTTGTCATTGGTTTTTACAGCAATTTTAGCACGTGATCCCGGATCACGGGCCGCGCCTTTAAGTTCGATAACTTCTTCACCGATTTCCGGCACTTCAATGCGGAATAACTCTTTCAGCATTTCAGGCTTAGAGCGGCTGACAAACAGCTGCGCTCCACGGGCTTCAGGACGCACCGCATAAAGAATACCGCGGATACGGTCGCCCGGGCGGAAGTTTTCACGTGGCAGCATATCTTCACGGAGGATCACTGCTTCAGCACTGGTGGCAGAACCGTCGGTCGGACGCACTTCCAGAGAGATGCTGTCACGGTTAACTTTTTTTACCACACCGGTAATGATTTCGCCTTCCTGCTCACGGAACTGATCAACCACCATCGCACGTTCGGCTTCGCGAACTTTCTGGACGATAACCTGTTTCGCTGTCTGGGTGGTGATACGGTCGAAAACCACAGATTCGATCTGATCTTCCACGAACTCGCCGAGAGTAAGGTTCTCATCTTCAAACTGAGCCGCCTCCAGCGTGATTTCACGGGTTGGCAGCGTCACTTCATCAACAATCAGCCAACGACGGAAGGTATCAAAGTCACCACTTTTACGATCAATACAAACACGAACATCGATTTCCTGTTCGTATTTTTTCTTTGTTGCCGTTGCAAGCGCACTTTCCAGCGCTTCAAAAATTTTTTCGCGCGGCAGGGATTTCTCGTTAGAAACGGCTTCTACAACAGCTAAGATTTCTTTGTTCATCCTGGTTAGCCTCAATCCGGACGTTTAAAAATGGGGGACCAGATTCGCTTTCTGAATATTACTCAGCGCGAACACTTCATCATTACCCTCGACGGTCACGGTCACCATTTCACCTTCTACGGCTTTAATGATGCCCTGCCACTTACGGCGGTTCTGCACCGCAATCCGCAACACCAGACTTACCTCATCTCCGGTAAAACGCTGATAGTGTGCTGCGTTAAACAACGGTCTTTCAAGACCAGGTGATGAAACTTCAAGATTATAAGCAACGGTGACCGGATCTTCGACATCCATTACTGCACTGACCTGGCGGCTGACATCAGCACAATCATCAACGTTGATGCCATTCTCACTATCAATATAGATACGCAGTGTCGATACACGGCCGCGAACGAACTCAATGCCGACCAGTTCGTAGCCAAGCGCTTCTACCGGAGCGGTGACTAACTCAGTTAATTTTTGCTCTAATGTGGACAAGCCCACCCCCAAGACATAAAAAAAGGGCTAACGCCCAAAATTGCTATTACCTGATAATAAAAAACCCCGAAAATTCGGGGCTTTTTATCACTGGACCCTGTGTCTGCCGTGATACGACAAAGCACATACCAAAAGAATTCTTTTCAAAACCAGGTGATTGCAGTTACCTGCAGACATTTTGAAAAATAACTCTAAGGGAAAGTGGTTGCGGGGGCCGGATTTGAACCGACGACCTTCGGGTTATGAGCCCGACGAGCTACCAGGCTGCTCCACCCCGCGTCCGAAAACGTGGCGAATTTTACGCCGAACATGCTTAAAAAGCAAGTTATAAAGAATTGGTACCGAGGACGGGACTTGAACCCGTAAGCCCAATTGGGCACTACCACCTCAAGGTAGCGTGTCTACCAATTCCACCACCTCGGTACTGCTTAAGACGATAGAGAAGTCATTCGCCGAAAGTAGGGTTACTGCTGAACTGCTTACTGCGGGATGTCACTGCCTGGTGCTGCTGGTTTTGCAGGCTGCTGAGTCTGTTCAGACTTTACAGGTGCACTCAGATTATCCCACTCACTTCCTTTCGCGCTTTTGTTGGTGTTCAGGTTGCCAAGGATCAGACTAATAATAAAGAACAGCGCAGCCAGAATGCCGGTCATACGAGTCATGAAGTTACCAGACCCTGTTGAACCAAACAATGTTCCTGACGCACCAGCACCAAAAGATGCTCCCATATCAGCGCCTTTACCTTGCTGCAGCATAACCATGCCTACCAGGCTGACTGCTATCAGAAGGAAAATAACTAAAAGAGCTTCGTACATAATTAACCTGTTTCCTTGCACGCTACCGTACAGTTAAAACTTCACCTGGCGCTGACGGATAGTCACTACCCATCAGAAGCGGGTCTGAATACTAACCAATGGCCGCAGACTCTGCAAGAGCAATTTTGTCCGCCACACTCGTTTGGCGATAAAACCAGCACAGCGCTGCATTTATCGCCAGCCACCTGCGATGACGATCATCGGTTATCCGGCTGAGGGCCCGCTGTGCCGCCGGACAGTGGCGGGCGCTTCGCACCGTGGTAACGTCAGCCAGCTTTTACAGCATCGGCAATCTTATTTGCCAGTGCCGTCACTTGCTGCTGATCTTCACCTTCCACCATGACCCGGATCAGAGGTTCAGTCCCGGATTTGCGTAACAGTACGCGGCCACGGCCTGCCAGTGCTGCTTCAGCTTCAGCTGTCGCCAGCGTCACTGCGTTACCGGACAGTGGATCCGTTTCACCGCTAAAGCGGACATTGACCAGTATCTGTGGCAGTAATTTCATACCGCTGCACAAGTCATGCAGTGTCATATGATTGCGGACCATCGCTGTCAGTACCTGCAAACCTGCCACAATCCCGTCACCGGTGGTGGTTTTATCCAGCAAAATCACATGACCTGAATTCTCGGCCCCTAACTGCCAGCCTTTTTCCTGTAATTTTTCCAGCACATAACGGTCACCCACTTTCGCTCTGGCAAACGGGATACCCAGCTGCTTCAGGGCCAGCTCCAGCCCCATATTGCTCATCAGGGTGCCGACAACCCCGCCCCGCAGATTCCCCTGGCGCAGCTTCTCACGGGCGATGATGTAGAGGATCTGGTCACCGTCGACCTTATTCCCCTCATGGTCCACCATCATAATCCGGTCGCCATCGCCATCGTACGCGATCCCCAGATGTGCCTGCTCAGCCAGTACTCTCTGCTGTAATAGCCGTAAATCCGTCGCGCCGCACTCTTTATTGATATTCATACCGTCCGGCTGAGCCGCGATGGTAATGACCTCGGCGCCCAGTTCGCGCAGCACATTAGGCGCAATGTGGTAGGTTGCGCCATTGGCACAATCGACGACAATTTTCATCCCGTTCAGGCTGAGTTCACTGGGGAAAGTGCCCTTACAGAACTCGATATAACGGCCGGCAGCATCCACGATTCGGCTGGCACGTCCCAGTTCAGCAGAAGGCACACAGGTAATGGTTTTTTCCATTTCCCGTTCGATAGCCGTTTCCACATCATCCGGCAGTTTAGTCCCTTCCGTAGAGAAGAACTTAATACCGTTATCATAAAAAGGATTGTGAGACGCCGAAATAACAATCCCCGCCTCAGCACGGAAAGTGCGGGTCAGGTAGGCAATCGCCGGGGTCGGCATCGGACCGGTAAAGGCGGCAGATAAACCGGCAGCAGCCAGTCCCGCCTCGAGGGCAGACTCCAGCATATAACCGGAAATACGGGTATCCTTACCAATAATGATCTGTTTTGAACCATGGCGGGCCAGCACTTTACCGGCGGCCCAGCCCAGTTTCAGTACAAAGTCAGGGGTGATCGGTGCCTCTCCGACTTTGCCACGGATCCCGTCAGTGCCAAAATATTTATGTTCACTCATAATGTTGTCCTTTCGCTCTTAATGTGGCCTCAGCAACCCGTATGGCTTCAACTGTTTCTTTTACATCATGCACACGGTGAATTTGTGCGCCCTGCATAGCGGCAATCACTGCGCATGCCAGGCTACCGCTTAGCCGCTGTGATGGGCCGACATTCAGTAGCTGGCCGATCATTGACTTACGTGACATACCAGCCAGTAACGGCAGCCCGAAATGGTGAAAATGATGTAAATGTGCCAGCAGCTGGTAGTTATGGGCAAGATTTTTGCCAAAACCGAAGCCGGGATCCAGTATCAGATTTTCTTTCTTTATGCCCCCGTCAATACAGCGGGTAATCTGCTGAGTAAAGAAACGGTCGACGTCTGCGACTACGTCCTGATAATCAGGAGCCTGTTGCATGGTTTTTGGCTGGCCCTGCATATGCATCAGGCAGACCGGTAAGCCAGTGTCAGCCGCCGCAGATAGCGCTCCGGGCATCTGCAGTGCACGAATATCGTTAATAATATGTGCTCCGGCCTGTGCCGCTTCGCGGATGACTTCCGGCCGGGAGGTATCGACAGAAATCCACACGTCGAAACGACGGGCAATTTCTGTCACTACCGGGATAACCCGCTCCAGTTCTTCTTCGGTACTGACTTCCGCAGCCCCTGGCCGGGTAGACTCACCACCAACATCGATAATGGTGGCACCGGCATTCACCATCTCATTGGTATGGGTGATAGCATCGGTTAAAGTCGCATGACTGCCGCCATCGGAAAATGAATCAGGGGTAATATTCAGTATCCCCATCACATGCGGAAATGAAAGGTCGAGTTCAGAATCCCTGGCGTACAACTTCATCAGACGGTATCTCCCGGCAGTAAAAAACAGCAATAAAAAACCCCGGACAAGCCGGGGTTGTATTTTAACGTAAAAGCGTCTTATTTATCGAATGATTCAGACATGGTGTTATTGCCCGGGGTCTCAGTACGCGGTTCATCGACCGGACGAGGCGCCTGCGGTGCAGGAGTACCATTGTTATTGTCTGAAGAAGAACCATTATTTTTTGGTTCTTCCCATCCGGCTGGCGGACGGACTTCGCGACGCGCCATCAGATCATCAATCTGTGGTGCATCGATAGTTTCGTACTTCATTAATGCATCTTTCATGGAATGCAGAATATCCATGTTTTCATTAAGGATAGTACGGGCACGCTGATAATTACTGTCGATCAGGTGTTTAATTTCCTGGTCGATAATACGTGCCGTTTCATCAGACATATGTTTCGCTTTGGCAACCGAACGGCCGAGGAATACTTCACCGTCTTCCTCTGCGTACAGTAGTGGTCCCAGCTTGTCGGAGAAGCCCCATTGCGTAACCATATTACGTGCCAGGTTAGTCGCCACTTTAATATCGTTAGATGCCCCGGTGGAAACGTGTTCAACGCCATAGATAATCTCTTCTGCCAGACGGCCACCATACAGCGTGGAGATCTGACTTTCGAGTTTCTGACGACTGGCGCTGATTGCATCTCCTTCCGGCAGGAAGAAAGTCACACCTAACGCACGTCCGCGAGGAATAATGGTCACTTTATGTACCGGATCATGTTCCGGTACCAGCCGGCCGATAATCGCATGTCCTGCTTCGTGGTATGCCGTAGACTCTTTCTGGGCCTCTGTCATCACCATCGACCGGCGCTCAGCACCCATCATGATTTTGTCTTTGGCTTTTTCAAACTCAACCATCGATACCACACGCTTGTTACCACGCGCAGCAAACAGAGCAGCTTCGTTAACCAGGTTAGCCAGATCAGCACCGGAGAAACCCGGTGTACCACGGGCAATAATCGCCGCATCAATATCTGTCGCCAGCGGGACACGACGCATATGTACTTTCAGGATTTGCTCACGGCCACGCACATCCGGTAACCCTACCACGACCTGACGGTCAAAACGGCCCGGACGCAATAACGCAGGGTCCAGTACATCAGGACGGTTAGTGGCGGCAATGACGATAATACCTTCGTTACCTTCAAAACCATCCATTTCGACCAGCATCTGGTTCAGGGTCTGTTCACGCTCATCGTGACCACCACCTAAACCGGCACCACGCTGACGACCGACGGCATCAATTTCATCGATAAAGATAATGCAGGGCGCGGCTTTTTTAGCCTGTTCAAACATATCACGAACACGGGATGCACCCACACCAACAAACATTTCAACGAAGTCAGAACCGGAGATGGTAAAGAACGGTACTTTCGCTTCACCGGCAATCGCTTTTGCCAGCAAGGTTTTACCGGTACCCGGAGGGCCGACCATCAGAACGCCTTTAGGAATTTTACCGCCAAGTTTCTGGAAACGACTCGGTTCACGCAGATATTCCACCAGTTCACTGACTTCTTCCTTCGCTTCATCACAGCCTGCGACATCGGCAAAGGTGGTCTTAATCTGATCTTCGGTGAGCATACGTGCTTTGCTCTTTCCGAAAGACATCGCGCCTTTACCGCCACCGCCTTGCATCTGACGCATAAAGAAGATCCACACGCCGATCAGCAACAACATAGGGAACCACGAGATAAAGATAGAAGTCAGCAGACTTGGTTCTTCCGGTGGCTCACCTACTACGGTTACATTTTTAGTCAGCAAATTGTCGAGCAACTTGGGATCGTTGACAGGAATATAGGTCGTATATTTTCCACTGTCTTTTTTGATAACGTTAATTTCACGCCCGTTAATACGTGCCTCGCGGACCTGATCCTGGTTCACTTCCGACAGGAAAGTTGAATAATCAACCCTCTTGCCATTCGACTCGCTGGGCCCAAAGCTCTGGAATACCGACATCAGTACAACCGCGATGACTAGCCAGAGAATCAGGTTTTTCGCCATGTCACTCAAGGGATTAACCTCATATTACAACGATGTTAACAGACAGCGTAGGGTACTATAGTTTGCGCCCAGTCGCTACAATGTACACTTCACGTGAACGTGAACGTGAAGCGTCAGGCTTCCGAATTTTCACTTTCGTAAACAGGGAGCGAATTTCCCGCAGGTATTCATCGAAGCCATCTCCCTGAAACACTTTCACTACAAAACTACCACCCGGCGCCAGAATATCCCGACACATATCCAACGCCAGCTCTATCAAATACATCGAACGTGGAATATCCACTGCCGGAGTACCGCTCATATTCGGTGCCATGTCAGACATGACGACCTGAACTTTCTCATCACCTACGCGTTCCAGTAATGCTGCTAATACCGCTTCATCCCGAAAATCGCCCTGCAGGAAGTCTACCCCTACAATAGGGTCCATCGGTAACAGGTCGCAAGCAATAATGCGCCCTTTCGAACCGATCTGCTGTACCACATACTGTGACCAGCCTCCCGGTGCCGCACCAAGGTCAACAACTGTCATACCAGGTTTAAATAATTTGTCACCTTGCTGAATTTCGTCCAGTTTAAACCAGGCGCGTGAACGCAACCCTTTTTTTTGTGCCTGTTGCACATATTTGTCGCTAAAGTGTTCCTGAAGCCAGCGGCTGGAACTGGCCGAACGCTTTTTACCGGTCATAATTTTTCCAACTAATTCTATATCGTCGCGATAAATCACCACGTATATGTCGCGTTGATTTGGCGATATACCAGAGATGGCGGTAGAATGACCCGTTTTCAATCCCTGAGTAAGTAAATAATACGATGAATCTGAGTACTAAACAAAAACAGCACCTGAAAGGTCTGGCCCATCCCCTGAAACCGGTTGTTATGTTAGGTAACAACGGGCTGACAGAAGGTGTTCTGGCTGAAATCGAAAATGCACTCGAACACCATGAACTGATCAAAGTAAAAATAGCTGGCGAAGATCGCGAGACTAAATCTTTGATTGTTAATGCCATTGTTCGCGAAACCAAAGCCGCTGAAGTTCAGGTTATTGGCAAAGTACTGGTGCTGTATCGTCGTTCAAAAGAGAATAAAATCTCTTTGCCACGCTAAATTTCGGCAGGTACCGGCTCCGGTGCCAGCAGAAATTGCCACAGGTCTGCTGTGGGTGAAAAGGCCGCACAGCGGCCTTTTCTGTTTTTTACATTTCAGCATGACAATTTATGTTACCACGCTAAGTACATCATTGCAGACCTGCTGAACAGATTTACGATATTTAGCCATAAAATAACGTTATCTGTTAAATCTGAGTTCTGTTATCTAAGCGTAGCAAGAGATTACAGGTATTCCACCCGCAGGATCTCATATTCCACATCACCACCCGGTGTTTTGATAATCGCGACATCATCCTGCTGTTTGGAAATTAATCCGCGTGCCATTGGCGAATTTACAGAAATCAGATTTTGCTTAAAATCAGCTTCGTCATCACCCACAATACGGTAGGTCGCTTCTTCATCAGTGCTGGTATTGTAAACCGTCACTGTTGCACCAAAAATCACACGGCCAGTGGCCGGCATTTTAGTAATATCAATAATCTGTGCGTTAGATAATTTCGCTTCAATTTCCTGAATGCGTCCTTCACAGAATCCCTGCTCTTCACGTGCCGCGTGATACTCTGCATTTTCCTTAAGATCACCGTGTTCACGTGCTTCCGCGATTGAGGCGATGATGCGCGGACGTTTAACAGTTTTCAGCTCTTCAAGTTCTGTACGCAGTTTTTCAGCACCACGTAGTGTCATAGGAACCTGACTCATCTTCAACTCCTCATTATCTTATGTGTACAAGTGTCATCCTGACTGATGACAGCAGAAAATAGCGTCCTGCCTCGCATTAATTTCAGCATAAAACAACCCTGCCCGGGGCATGATTAACCACAGGCAAGGATCATTTTTTCATTTTGATACGTATTTTACCCCGGAGTTCCCCGGGGGTCATCGTTTACTTTGCCCTGCAATGGGACGTAGTATTGCGGCTTCCTCCGTCACTTAGCCCGAGATTATGCGATTTTTACGACTTATATCAGGATTGACTCTCGCTTTTACTCTGCAGGCTCAGGCCGCTATCCCTGTAGAGCAATATACACAATATTTGCCGGACGGGGCCAGCCTTGCGTTCCTGGCACAAAAAGTCGGCTCACAGGAACCCCTGGTGGATTACCGTGCACATCAGATGGCGCTCCCCGCCAGTACCATGAAAATATTCACCGCACTCAGTGCATTACTGGAGCTGGGTAAAGATTTCAGGTTTCAGACCACATTTGAAACCAAAGGTAACATCAGTAACGGCACATTACAGGGAGACTTAATTGCCCGGTTTGCCGGCGACCCGACTTTTACCCGCCAGGACCTGCGGGTCATGGTAAACAGTCTGAAAAAACAAGGGATCACTCATATTCAGGGCAATCTGGTGATTGATACATCAGTGTTTGCCAGCCACGATGCTGCTCCGGGCTGGCCGTGGAATGATCTGACCCAGTGTTTCAGTGCCCCGCCGGGTGCAGCGATCATCGACAAAAACTGCTTTTCCGTCGCACTTTACAGTGCCGATACCCCCGGCCAGAATGCCTATATCCGCATTGCGTCTTACTATCCGGCTCATATGTTCAGCGAGGTAAAAACCATCGCACCGAACTCCGGAGAAGGTCAGTACTGCGAGCTGGATGTGGTACCCGGAGAATTAAACCGTTATACCCTGACCGGATGCTTGCGCAAACGTGCCGACCCGCTGCCTTTAGCCTTTGCTGTACAAAATGGCGCGGCCTGGGCCGGAGAAATTCTGCGTGATGAACTGCGTCAGGCGGATATCGATTACAGCGGACAACTGCTGCGTCAGACACAGCCAACCCCCGCAGGCACAATACTTGCCAGCCACGATTCCGCACCTTTGCATGACCTGCTGCATCATATGCTGAAGGTTTCCGACAATATGTATGCAGACACCATCTTCCGTACCATCGGCCATCATTACTTTAATGTGCCGGGTACCTACCGCGCAGGCTCAGACGCTGTCAGAAGGATTCTGAAAGAAAAGGCCGGTATTGATTTAGGTAATACAGTACAGATGGATGGTTCCGGTTTATCCCGCCATGATCTGGTTTCTCCGGAAACAATGATGCAGGCTCTGCAGTACATCGGCAAAAATGACAGCAGCCTGGACTTTATCAGTATGTTACCCCTGTCAGGCCATGACGGTACCCTGCAATATCGTGGCGGTTTACATGAGGCCGGGGTCGATGGCAAGTTGTCAGCAAAAACCGGTTCTCTGCAAGGCGTATACAATCTGGCGGGCTTCCTGACGACAGCCAGCGGCAGCAAAGTCGCTTTTGTCCAGTACCTGTCCGGATATGCTGTACCACCGCAGGACCAGCGCACGCGCCGCGTACCTCTGGTGCGCTTCGAAAGCCGCCTGTATCGCGATTTATATCAGCAATACTAGTCACCGGCCATCTGATAGCAGAAAGCCGCCTTCGTTGCTGAAGGCGGCTTTTTTTACGGAAGTAACCCGCGGATCAGAAGTGGGTATTAAGACTCATATAAAAAGTCCGTCCGGACTCGTTATAGGTATTCGCCCCTGCCCCGTAGATGGTAATCGGGTTAAGCGCTCCTGTTGAGGTGATAGTCCCTGTTGACTGAGCGTTACCTTCGCGGAAGTGACGTTTATCAAACAGGTTTTCTATACCCGCCGTGATACTGACATTTTTGGTGGCATCCCAGGTCGCGCTGGCACCGACAATGCTGTAAGGACTGACTTCCCGGGTATCAGGATAACCCACCACATTACCGCGGTAATCGAGGCGTTTAGGTTTCTGACGACCATACCAGGTGAAGGTCGTTGCCAGCGAAAGATCATCCCGCGCCTGCCAGGTCAGTCCGGAGTTCAGCGTAAACTGCGGGATAACCGATAAACGATCGCCGGTGGTTTTATTTTTACTCTGCAGCATCCAGGTCATATTGTTATTCCAGTTGACTGTATCTGTCAGCGGAATATTCAGTGTCCCTTCCAGACCTTCCACCAGCGCTTTAGGTACGTTTTCCCACTGATAGATATACGTTCCGGTACTGCTGGTGCCCAGAATATTATTACCGGCCTCAATTTTATTGCGATAATCATTGCGGAACCAGGTCACTCCAGCCTGTAGCCCCGTCTCGTTTTTGTATTCCAGGCCGATCTCTTTGTTAACACTGGTTTCGGCTTTAAGGTTATCGTTACCCATCAGATAACAGCCCGCGCCGGTTCCTGTGTAGCCATAACAGCCCTGACCATTACTGTACAGAATGTAGTTGTTGTTGGTCTGATACAGGTTAGGCGCTTTATATGCCCGGGCGATACCCATCTTCAGTGTCAGATTGTCGGTCAGGTTCTGGGACAGATTCAGCGACGGGCTCCAGTTAGTCCCTGAAATGGAATGGTGGTCAAAACGCAGTGCCGGCGTTAATACCGTGCTGTCGGTAATATCCATATTATCTTCAGCAAACAGAGAAAAGATATCAGCACTGGAATAGGGATCACGGGTGCCGGTAGTCACACCCTCGATCGCTCCGCCCGTTTTGTTGCCGGTCAGTGCCTGGCTGGTAGAAATACCGTCTTTCATCCTCTGCTGGTTCCATTCGGTACCGAGGGTCAGGTTCTGATTGACCAGCGCCGTAAACGGGATACTGATTTCACTGTGCAATAATACATCGCTCAGGTCGATATCAGCAAAACCGGCATCAGTATTAAAAATACCTTCAGTGCCGCCAGCCAGACCTTCGGCCAGTCGTGAGTTACGGGTTCTTTCATACTGTGCATAAGTATTAGTGCTGACCCCGTTATCCCAGACGCCGGTCCAGGTCAGGGCATAATTCTGGCGATAAATACGGTTGGTTTCCTTGCCGTACATCGACTTCACATAATCGGAGGTATTGGTATTCTGAGTATCGCCGGCATACAGGTTACCCTGACGACTGGTTCCGGCTTCAAACTCCAGATGCTGGTTGCGGGCAAACTCCCAGTTCAGTTTACCGTGCAGTTCTTTATCCACTACCCCTTCGCGCCCTGCCGGGTAACTGCCCGTATAAATACCGGAACGCGGCGTCGTATGATCTTTGTTGATATCGTAAGAGTCAGCCTGCGTTTTATCCAGGTTACCCCAGATACTCAGCGTCAGGCTGTCTGATACGGGGCCCATCAGGCTGAAGTTAGTACGTTTGGTGGCGCCTTCCGCTTTATGCTGCGGTGCATTCAGGTAAGTATCCCATGAACCATGCCACTGGCTGGTCGCCTGTTTGGTTATGATATTCACCACTCCGCCCATGGCGCCGTTACCGTAGCGGGCTGCTGCCGGACCACGGATGACTTCAATACGCTCAATCATTTCCGGGGGTACCCAGTTGGAATCACCGCGGGTATCACGTTCACCACGCCAGCCAAAGCGCACTGAATTACGGCTGGATACCGGTTTACCATCGATCAGAATCAGGGTGTTTTCCGGCCCCATACCACGGATATCAATCTGACGATTGTTGCCGCGCTGGCCACTGGTCGAGTTACCCGTAAGGTTTACCCCGGGCATGGTCCGGACAATTTCTGATACATCGCGGGCCGGCGGATGCTTGCGGATTTCGTCGGCAGTAATCGTCGAGACACCCGGTGCCTGTAAGTTTTGCTGTCTGGCGGTCACAATAATTGTGCCATTTTGCGGGTCTGTCTTACTGGTGACAGATGTTTCAGATGCCTTTTGCTGGCTGGTCACTGCTCCGTCAACAGGGGCTGGTTCTGCGGCGGCCGCCTGGAAGGATAAAAAGAACGCTGTAGCCCCAATCTCAAGGCATACAGCCGTGGAAAACCGAGATAATTTTTTCATAGTAAGATCCTGGTCCTCTCCCGCGCGCAAATATGGAGCAGAAGATCCGGTTATATAGTCAGGTTTTTATCCAGTGTCTGACTGCGATCCTGCAGACAACTGCTTGTGCTGTGCGGGGTTACAGAAGATCCGGAAACAGTGAGCAGTTATAAATGCGCTAACAACAGACGGTGAAACAGACTATTGCAAACCGAAATAATTATCAATACTATTATCAGTCACTATTACTGTTTTGCTGATGTGAATACCCCGCAGATGGCTATCCCTGAATGGTTTACTGAACACCCCGGGAGTGAATCCTGGTGGCAACAACAACAACAGCAAGGATTACCCAGGATTGAAGACCCGGCCGGAGGTGAATGTCTGGTGACATTCCTGTGGCGCGATCCGCAGGGCTGCGAGAAAACCTCTGCCTGTCAGCATGTCTGGATAAACATCACCGGTATCACTGACCACCATCAGAAAACTCCGCCCCGTTCACTGCAGCGAATTGCCGGCAGCGACGTCTGGTTCTGGCAAACGACCCTGCCGGCTGACTGGCGTGGCAGCTATTGCCTGATCCCCGATAGCAGTACCGATACTCCTGATGATGCCGCTGATGTTTATCAGCGCCGTGAATGGTGGCGCCAGAAATTTACCGTTGCCCGACACGATCCCCTGAATCCGTTACGCCACTGGTCAGGAGGACGCGGAATGTCTGTGTCCCCGCTGCACATGCCCGATGCCCCGCCCCAGCCGGAATGGCAATCGCTGGATCAGAACCGACAGCCCGCGGCGCCAACAGATAAATATCTGTGGGACAGTGCTCTGCTGGGTAACCAGCGCAGAATACATCTCTGCCAGACAGGATCACCGGACGATGCTTCACGTCCTCTGGTACTGCTGCTGGACGGCCAGTTCTGGGCAGACCAGATGCCGGTGGCCGGGCCATTACATTCCCTCACCACCCGTCACCGGTTACCACCGGCTATTTACGTAATGATCGATATTATCGATCGTCAGCACCGCACCCGTGAGCTGACCTGTAATCCGGAGTTCTGGCTGGCGATACAGCAGGAGTTATTACCACTGATTAGCCAATGGACCCGCTGGCAGCCTGCTGCCGAACGAACGCTGGTGGCGGGTCAGAGCTTTGGCGGACTCTCTGCCGTCTATGCAGCCCTGCGCTGGCCAGAGGTGTTCTCTGCGGCAATCAGCTTATCCGGGTCATTCTGGTGGCCAGCCCGTGGCAAGCCAGACGGATGGCTGACTGAACAGCTTAACCGGCAGGCTTTTGCTGCAGCACCGCGACGAATTTATCTTGAGGCAGGACGTCGTGAACACATTATCTGTCAGGCCAATAGTGTGATGCTGGGAGCCCTGAAGCAGCAGAATATTGATGCGACACTGAAGTTGTTCGAAGGAGGGCATGACGCATTATGCTGGCGCGGAGGTTTACTCGACGGCTTACAGGCAATACTTAATCCCGTTTCCGAAGCAATAAAGGAAGGAACATGATATGGAGAATCTTCATCCCTTTGATCAGCCTGATGTTTACGGTTTTATCCTGAAAAATCATGCCGGTCAGTACAGCTTCTGGCCCGCATTTCTGGCCATTCCCGCGGGCTGGCAGCCGGTGTCTGGCCCTCAGCCTCAGGAACAATGCCTGCTGTGGCTGGAAACACACTGGACGGATATCCGTCCCGAAGAGTCACCGAATACCGGAAGTCGTTATGTCTGAGCAAGTAAACTGGCTGCCTCTGATCGCAGCACAACCGGGTATCTGGATGGCAGATCAGCTGTCACCTCACAGCAATGCTTACGCGGTTGCCCACGTTGTCGAACTGACAGGGCATATTTCCCTGGCACATTTAATCACCGCAATTAAGCTCGGACTGACCGAAGCTGATACTCTGCATATGGTATTCCGGGAAACCGAGGGGGAGGCAGTACAGGGCCAGGGTAATGCGCCACTGATTGCTCCTGAATATATCGATCTCCGGCAACAGACTGATCCGTATCTGGCGGCTGATACTCTGATACAACAGGATCTGCACAGTGATCTGCGACTCGCTGCAGGTAAACCACTGTATCGTCATCTGATATTACAGGTCGCGGATCACCACTGGCGCTGGTACCAGCGTTATCATCATATTGCTATCGACGGCTTTAGTTTTACCGCTCTGACCAAACGTATCGCCGACATCTATACCGCCTGTTGTCAGTCAGCCCCCGCCGGACCTTCACCTTTTATACCGTTCAGCGAAGTAGTGAGTGAATATCTTGACTACCGGCAATCCGTAGCATGGCAACGGGATGCAGGCTACTGGCAGGAGAAAGTGGCAGCGCTGCCACCGGCAGTCACTCTGTCAGAACAGCCGCTGGCCGGACAAATTCCGGCGACCCGTCTGTTGCGCCATCATCTGACATTATCTGCCGCTGAATTACAGCCAGTTACCGGACAACTGGCAGCGAAACAGCTGACTCTGACAGACGGAGCCATCGCGCTGATCGCGGTCTGGCTGGCCCGTCTGACCGGCCAGCAACCTTTCAGCTGCGGATTTATTTTTATGCGCCGGCTGGGGTCTGCGGCATTATGCGCCACCGGCCCGGTAATCAATGTACTGCCGATGGCGGTGGACTATGATCCGGACCTGACTCTGACTGAGCTGGCAAACCGTCTGACAAAAGAAGTAAAACGCAACCGCCGCCACCAGCGCTATGATGCCGAACAGGTAATGCGTGATGCAGGCAGGCACGGGGATAATGATCCGCTGTACGGTCCGGTCATTAATGTAAAAATGTTCGATTATCAGCTGTGTTTTAACGGGCTGCCGGCTGAAACCCGCCATCTGGCTTCCGGACCGGTACGTGACCTGGAAATAGCCCTTTATCCCGGCGAAAACGGTGAGCTGACCGTTGAATTACTGGCGAATGCCGAACGTTACGATGCCGGACAATTACAGGAACACCTGGAACGTCTGCCGCTGCTGGCTGAACAATTCGGCCGCTCTGCCGGCCTTAAATGTTCAGAAGCCCTCATACTGAACCGCCATGAACAGCAGCAAATCGCTGAAATTAACCAGACAGACCACAGCTTACCGGCAGAAACACTGTACAGTCTGCTGGCACAGCAGGCACAATCCACTCCGCAGGCGATTGCTCTGGCTGATATTCACCGCCAGCTGGATTACCGGGAAATGCACCAGCAGGTGCTGGCTCTGGCACAGCAACTGCTGGCGGCGGGTGTCAGACACGGCGATATTGTGGCAGTTGCCCTGCCCCGTTCCGTGTATCTGTCGCTGGCCCTGCAGGCCATTGTCCGGTTGGGGGCCATCTGGCTGCCACTCGATACGGGTTATCCTGATGACCGGCTGCAACTAATGCTGGAAGATGCCGGTCCGAAACTGCTGATCACTGAGGCCGGGCTGGCAGCACGCTTTCAGGCGATCACTGATGTCGCCAGGTATCACTATCAGTCTTTATTACCTGCTTTAACCGTCCCCCTTAAAGCAACAGAACCCGCTCCCGGCGACGGGGCTTATCTGATCTATACCTCCGGTTCAACCGGCAGGCCAAAAGGCGTACTGGTCGGCCATCAGGCAATAGTCAACCGCCTGTTATGGATGCAAAACCACTATGCACTGGCAGCCAGTGATGTGGTGCTGCAAAAAACACCGGCCAGTTTTGATGTCTCTGTCTGGGAATTCTTCTGGCCGCTGATCACCGGGGCCCGGCTGATGATGGCTCCGCCGGAATCACACCGCGAACCGGATATTTTACTGCAGTTAATTCTCGACTATCAGGTCACTGTGCTCCATTTTGTCCCCTCCATGCTGGCAGCATTTACTGCGTCACTGGACAGTGAAACAGCGGCGCAGACAGGAAAACAACTGCGCAGAGTATTTTGCAGCGGCGAAGCCTTACCGGCTTCTCTTGCCCGCCAGTGGCAGACTTTATGCGGCACGGAACTGCACAACTTATATGGCCCGACGGAAGCGGCGGTCGACGTCAGCGTGTATCCTGCTTTTGGGGACGCCCTGGCGGCGGTCACTGGCAACAGCGTACCTATAGGTTTTCCCGTATGGAATACGGGTCTGCATATTCTGGATAACAGACTGCAGCCGGTACCTCCGGGTATTGCCGGGGAGCTATGGCTGAGCGGTGTACAACTGGCTGAGGGCTACCTCGGCCGTCCGGGACTGACAGCGACCCGGTTTGTCGCACTGCCCGGCAAACATGGCGAACGTATGTATCGTACCGGAGATGTCGTCCGACGACTGGAAAAAGGGGCTATCGAGTACCTCGGCCGTAATGACGATCAACTGAAAATTCGTGGCCAGCGCATCGAACTGACCGAAATAGATCATCTACTACAGGGACTGGCAGGTATACGTCAGGCAGTTACAGTGGCGCGTGTTTTACAGCCCCCCCGTCATGGCAGCCAAGCGGGCTGGGAAGATGCCCGCCAGCTTATTTCTTACGTCATCAGCGATCAGCCGACAGACAGCGAACAACTGCGTGCAGAGTTGTCAGCACATTTGCCGGCCCATATGGTACCGATAGTGATTATGCAGGTGGACGATTTCCCGCTGAGCAGTAATGGCAAGCTGGATCGAAAAGCCTTACCCCTGCCGGAGACCGGTGCCGGAAAAATACAGCGTTTGCCTGAGCCGGGACTGGAAAGCACACTGGCGACAGAGTTCGCCGCCATACTCGGTTGTGACCAGGTTTATGCCAGCGATGATTTCTTTGCTCTGGGGGGGCATTCACTGCTGGCGATGCGTCTTGCCGCACGGTTACGCCAGGTTTTAGCGATCCCCGTGACCGTCGGACAAATTATGATCGCTCCGGGTGTTGAAGCTCTTGCCAGGCTGCTGACCGCGCCGACAGAAAATACCACAGAGGCTGCGGGTTTCTCTGACCTGCTGCCGTTACGCGAAGCTGGCGGACCAGAACTTTTCTGTTTCCACCCGGCCTCCGGATTTGCCTGGCAATTCAGTATCCTGCGACGTTATCTGGACCCGCACTGGCAAATCACCGGTATACAGTCCCCTGCCGTACAAGGGGTTCTGAATAATAGTCAGCATATTGATGAGGTCTGCGAAGCACATTTACAACGCCTCCGCCAGCGCCAGCCCCATGGGCCGTATTATCTGCTCGGTTATTCACTGGGTGGCACACTTGCTCAGGGGGTGGCCGCCAGGCTGGAAGCGGCCGGTGAGCAGGTAGCTTTCCTCGGACTGCTGGATACCTGGCCGCCGGAAACCCAGAACTGGGACGAACGCCAGGGAAAAAATGTGTTGGATCCGGAAGTGCTGGCCGAAGTTGACCGTGAGCGAGAGCAGTTTATGCAAAGCCAGCGCACAATGGCAGGCGAAGAAATGTCAGAAATGTTTGATGTTATCAGCGCTAACTATGCCAGCGCAGTACGCTTACTCACAACGGCTGGCAGTGCGAAATTTGGCGGTAATGCAGTTATGTTTCTGGCAGAAAAAACCCGCCAGCCAGGCATGGATGCCCGGCAATGCTGGGCGCCGTATCTCCCGCAATTACAGATTGTTCCGCTGAACTGCGCTCATTCAGAGATTCTTTCTGACAAGGTATTCACCCGGCTTGGCCCGGCCATCAATCAGTATCTGAAAGCATCTGCACCATAAACTGTTCATGCCGGACGAAGATTGTATCGTCCGGCATGGTACAGCAGGTTATACGGACGGTTGTTCTCTGCCCAGCGGTACAATCATCGGTGTCCCTGCTACCGGATCACTGATTATCATACATTTCAGCCCGTAAACCTGCTCAATCAGCGCCGGGGTCACAATATCGCAGGGTTTGCCTTCCGCAATAATCTGACCATCACGCATCGCAATCAGGTGCGTTGCATAACGACAGGCATGATTCAGTTCATGTAAGACCACTACCAGGGTGCGTCCGTGTTGCCGGTTAAGATCCCGGATTAATTCCATCAGTTCGATCTGATGGGTTATATCCAGCCAGGTGGTCGGTTCATCCAGCAACAGCAACGGTGTCTGCTGCGCCAGTACCATGGCGATCCACACCCGCTGCCGCTGTCCTCCCGACAGAGTATCCACCGTTTGTCCGGCCAGGTGACCGACCCGGGTAGCCTGCATTGCATCATCGACTGCACGGGTGTCTTCACCGCGCCAGCGGCCAAACAGATGCTGATGGGGATAACGCCCGCGGGAAACCAGTTCACGGACCGTAATTCCGGCCGGCGCATCCGGTGACTGGGGCAGCAACCCCAGCCGTCTGGCAACCTCTTTTGTCGGATAGCTGTTGATATCGGCACCGTTCAGCACAATATGGCCAGCAACCGGTGTCAGTAACCGGCTCATCGTCCGCAACAGGGTCGACTTACCACAGGCATTGGGGCCAATAATCACGGTCACTTCCCCCCGGGGGATAGCCACGGATAGATCGCGGGCAACAATCTTGTTATCGTAACCGAGTGTCAGATGCTGTCCCAGCAGCGGTGATTGTCTGTCAGTCATTTACGACGGGCCTCTCTGACCAGTAAACTCATTAAGTAAATCCCGCCCAGACTCACCGTGACCACTCCCACCGGCAGCTGATACGGAACAAACAGATGGCTGGCAATATAGTCTGCTGCCAGCAATAAAATCGCCCCACAGAAAGCACTGGCGGTCAGCCGGGAGTGTCCGTTACGGCATAAGCGGCTGGCAATTTGCGGGGCCACCAGCGCGATAAAAGAAACCGGACCAATCAGCGCCGTCGATACCGCGGTCAGTATGACTCCCGTCAGCATTAACAGCATCCTGCTGCGCTCAACCGGAACCCCCAGCGCAGCTGCCATATCATCCCCCATCTCCAGTAAACGCATACGTCTGGCCAGTAATCCGGTCGCGACACTGGCCAGTAACAGGATCAGGGCAACCGGTGGCAGGCTGTGCCAGCTGATGCCATTCAGTGAACCGGCACTCCATAATCCGGCGGATAATGCCGTATCCAGTGAAGCTGAAGTGATAAGCCAGCTATTCAGAGACATCAGTAAGGCACGGACACCAATGCCGACAATAATCAGCCGGAAAGTATCCACTCCCCGCCGCCAGGAGAATATATAGACCAAAACTGCCGTGATCAGTCCGCCAGCCAGCGCCGCCAGCGCCAGAACAGCAGGCTGTCCCGGTAAAAATACCATCACCAGCAAGACGGCCGAAAATGCGCCGGTGTTAAACCCCAGAACATCCGGACTGCCAAGCGGATTACGTAACAGTGACTGAAATATTGCACCGCTGAGAGCCAGTGCGGCACCGGTCAACAGTGCAGTCACTACCCGCGGTAATCGCCAGTCCATCACTATCATCGTAACAGCCCGTGGTGCACTGCCATTCAGTACTTGCCAAAGCTGGCTACTGCTCAGTACCAGAGTGCCGCGGCTCAGGGACAGCACACTGACAGCAATCATAACGGCCAGTAAACAGAGTAATACTGTCAGGGTCCGGCCAGCCATCAGAGACCTCCCGCGGGCTGACGACGGATCAGAAAGATCAATACCGGCGCGCCGATAAATGCTGTCACAATCGACACCCGCAGTTCTCCGGCAGCCATAAACCGCCCGGCGATATCGGCTGACAGCAACAGACAAGGTGTCAGGAACAGCGTGACCGGTAACAAACGGCGGTGATCGGCACCTGCCAGTAAGCGGCCCAGATGAGGCGCAATCAGGCCGACGAAGGCTATCGGCCCGGTCAGTGCCGTGGCTGAACCGGCCAGCAGAGCCACCGCCAGCAGACCACTCAGCTGGGTACCCAGCACCCGGGTGCCGAGAGTGGTTGCCATATCTCCCCCCATACTGAGATTATTCAGGGATTTACTAAGTAATAAGGCCAGTAATACAGCCACAACAATGGCCGGGGTAACAACGGCCAGAGAAGAGAACTGACGGATATCCAGCGAGCCACTGAGCCAGAAACGCAGATGATCATAGATATCAGGATTCATCAGTGAGAACCCGTTAGTGATGCCTTCCAGTACCGCTGCCAGGGCAACCCCGGCCAGAGTCAGCCGGACCGGATTAACACGGCCGCCAGCCGCCGCCCCTGTCAGGGCGACGATCAGTAAGGCAAACACTGCACCGCCAAAGGCAAAGCCAAGCCAGGCCTGCGGGGTATCAGCCCCGGTCAGGGCAATACCCAGAACAATGGCAAAAGACGCACCGGAGTTAATACCAAGCAGACCGGGGTCGGCCAGCGGGTTACGGGTCAGCGTTTGCATCAGTACCCCGGCCACCCCCAGCGAAATACCGGCGGCAATTCCGGCCAGAGTCCGGGGGAGTCTTGCAAAACGGATAATCGTACAGTCCTGAGAGCTACAGGGGCCTGACGATACCAGCGCCTGCCAGCTTTCCGTCACCGGGATCAGCTTCGCCCCGGCCATCAGACTCAGGGTGGTCAGCAAAATAAACAACAGTAACAGCAATATCAGCAAATACGGTTGGCGCATCACTCTCAGAACCTTCATCGCACTAAAATACTCGCTGCCCGCAGGAAATGAATATACCGTCAGCAACAGAGAAATACCGGCTGTCCCCGGTTACGGGGGCTTAATCTGCAAAGAGTTTTTGCAGGGTCGTCAGCAGATGGCTGGCACTATAATAATCCAGTCGGAAATTGTCAGCCCCCATCCCATAGACGTTTTTATTGCTGACCGCTTCTGTCTGTGAGAGAAACGGGTCACTGAGCACTGAAGGAACCGTGCTGTCAGTACTGGCGAATAACAGCCAGCTTTTACCGTCCAGCCCCGTGGCCAGGTTTTCCCCTGATAACTGAATAATATCTTTACGCTGCCCCATACTAACGTTACCGGTGACAGAGGATGGCGGTATCGCCAGGCTAAATCCAAGTTGTTCCAGCAGTTTTCCCTGGGCTGACTCACGGGTCCACAGATTGACTTCACGTCCGCCGCCATTCCACACCATGGCAGAGACTGGCTGTGGTGGCAGGCGTAACCCGGGTTTTAATGCTTTTTCCCGCTGATCAAATTCTGCAACTTTCTGTGCTGCCTGAGCCTCATGACCGGTCGCCTGCCCCAGCACAGTCACCAGTTGCTGCCAGCTTTTATCGTCATAATTCACTACCAGCACAGGGGCAATCGCCGATAACTGGCTGACCATGCGCAGAGCACTGTCATTTCCTGTCGCACTGACCAGAATCAGATCCGGTGCTTCACTGGCAATACTTTCGATATTGGGCTCACCGATATATAAGGGTTTAACCTTCCGCTGCCGGGCAATATCTCCCCATTGGCGGAAAAAACCCTGAGCATCGGTAAAACGACTGCCCGGGGCCCCGGCACCACTCCCGACTACCGGAGCATCAATCGCCAGCAGTGATCCGGTCAGAGTCACGCTGGTGGAGACAATACGCTCAGGTGGCTGCTGAAGAGTGACTGTGCCGTTTTCAGCCTTGATTTGTCTCGGCCAGCCATCCATCGCGCTGACCTGTATGCTTAAAGGCAGTAAAAGCACCATTAACCATCTTCTGTAACCTGACCATACTGTTTTCATTGCTTAGCCCCGGGGTTGACTGATTGAGATTGTCGTATTTCCTGCGGATTTTCACCTGTAAAGGACGATTTCATTGACACATTATAAGGATCCGGTTAGGTTACACGAAACAATACAAATGATAATCATTATTAGATATTTTATCATTCCAGGACTCGATTATGGTAGAAAAGGAACAGGTTGAAAATCCCTGTTTTGAGGAATTTCCCTCCTTACAAGGCCGTTTTCTGTTTACCTCAGGCTGGAAAAGCCTGATTACCCGGGGTTGCTTCCGGCGTTTGTCTGGCCCGTTATCCGCCACCTCCTCCGCACCGTCTCTTATCGCACAACAGCTGGATACGGCGTTCAGGGATGCCCGGGCCGCCGGGATTACGCGACCGGTGGTTGTCGGGGCTATCCCCTTTGATACCCGCCAGCCTTCAGAATTGTATATTCCGCAACAAAGTACATTCTTCCATCGTCGACAGCTTAACGCTGTGACTGAGACCACGCCACGGGGCGGGATTGAAGCATTACCTGCCCGTCAGATACCGGAAAAAAGCGTATTTACAGCAATGGTCGCCTCAGCAGTCCGGGCCATGGCACGCGGTGAACTGGATAAAGTCGTTCTGTCACGGTTACTGACGACCCGCTGCCAGCAGCCACCGGATCTGCAGCTTCTGATGTCACAGATTGTGCAGCAAAACCCGGATAATTATCACTTCCATGTCCCCCTGTCTTCGGGCGCAGCGTTACTGGGTGCCAGTCCGGAATTGTTGCTCAGAAAAGCAGGCACTGACTTCTGGTCCTGCCCGCTGGCCGGGTCAGCACGCCGTTATCCGGAGGCTGCCGCAGATCAGCAGTCAGGCCAGACGCTGATGAATTCAGAAAAGGACCGCCATGAACACCGGCTGGTCACCGATGCGATGCGCAATACGCTGCAACCGGTAAGCGAGACACTGTCGGTACCCTCGGTACCGGAACTGGTGACCACCGGAACATTATGGCATCTGGCGACCCGGATCCACGGAACCGTCAGCCACCGGCAGCAAAATGCGCTTGAACTGGCGGCATTGCTGCACCCGACCCCAGCCCTGAGTGGTTTCCCCCATACTCAGGCACTGACATTAATCCGGCAGCTGGAACCTTTTGACCGCCAGTTATTTGGCGGGATGGTGGGCTGGTGCGATGACCAGGGAAATGGTGAATGGGCCGTCACTATCCGCTGTGCAACGGTAGACAAGCAGGACATCACCCTGTTTGCCGGGGCAGGCATTGTACCGGCTTCAGTGCCGGAGGCTGAATGGCAGGAAACCGGCGTTAAACTGACAACAATGCTGAAAGCTTTCGGGCTTGACCAATAAAGGTAACTCCCATGACTATCCCTTATACCCGCTGGCCCGACGCGCTGGCCAGCCGTTACCGCAGTAAAGGGTACTGGCTGGATCGGCCACTCAGTGATATCTCAGACCGCCAGCAGAATAATGATGCTATCGCCATCATTGATAATGACAGCCGCCTGAGCTACCGCCAGCTGGCACTTTACAGTTCGCGTCTGGCAGCAAAACTGCAACAGGCCGGACTCAGGAAAGGTGATACCGCTTTAGTACAGCTGGGTAATAACTGCGAGTTTTACCTGGTATTTTTTGCGCTCCTGAAACTGGGCGTGGCTCCGGTCAATGCCCTGTACAGCCATCAGCGCAGTGAATTACTGTCTTACGCCGGACAGATTTCCCCGGCACTGTTAATCGCTGACCGCCGGCATGGTCTGTTTGCTGATGACCAGTTTATACAACAGGTTCCGTCACTGAAAACCGTGGTCATGCACCATGCTCTCACCGGTGATAACTGTCTGACGGACTGGCTGACCACCCCCGGCGAGCATTTTGTTGCTGATCCCACTGCGGCAGATGAAGTCGCTTTTTTCCAGTTATCCGGCGGCAGTACCGGTACACCGAAACTGATCCCGCGTACCCATAATGACTACTACTACAGTATCCGTGCCAGCAACGATATCTGTGCCGTCGACGCGGATACCCGCTACCTGTGCGCCCTGCCCGCTGCACATAATTACCCGATGAGTTCTCCGGGCTGTCTGGGGGTATTTTATGCCGGTGGTTTCGTGGTAATGGCATCTGACCCCAGTGCCACACAATGCTTTCCGCTGATAGAGAAACATCAGATCACCATGACCGCGCTGGTTCCTCCGGCGGTCAGTCTGTGGCTGCAATCGATCAGTGATCAGGGAAATGCCCGGCAGCTTCGCTGTTTAAAAGTGTTACAGGTCGGCGGGGCGCGGCTCAGTGAATCTCTGGCACGACGGATAATTTCTGATATCGGCTGCCAGCTGCAACAGGTATTTGGCATGGCCGAAGGGCTGGTGAACTATACACGGCTCGACGATCCCGAAGAGGTTATTGTTTCGACCCAGGGACGACCAATGTCTGAAGATGACGAGGTGCGGGTGGCTGATGAGAACGGCAGGCTGTTACCGCCGGGGACTACCGGCCGCCTGCTGACACGCGGGCCTTATACATTCCGCGGCTATTTCAATAACCCGGCTCACAATGCGACCTGCTTTGATGCCGAAGGCTTTTACTGTTCCGGCGACCTGATTGAGATCACCGCAGAAGGAAACATCAAAGTTCAGGGACGGGAAAAAGATCAGATTAACCGCGGAGGTGAGAAGATCGCAGCCGAAGAGATAGAGAATCTGCTGCAACGTCACCCGGAGATTATTCATGCTGCTCTGGTATCAATGAATGATGAACTGATGGGAGAGAAAAGTTGCGCATTTATTGTCGCGACTCAACCGGTTAAACCGGCACATTTACGTCGTCATCTGCGTGAACAGGGTATCGCCGAATTTAAACTGCCTGACCGGATAGTACAGCAGGACACACTGCCCTTAACCCATGTCGGGAAAGTGGATAAAAAAGCCCTGCGTGAATGGCTGAACCAGCAGCCCAAATAACCCAATGACGACCGGACAATGGAGTTACCATGAGTATCCCTAAACTTGAATCCTATGCTCTGCCTGCCGCAGATGAACTTCCCGACAATAAAGTACAGTGGGTATTTGAACCCGCACGGGCAGCATTGTTAATCCATGATATGCAGAACTATTTCCTGAATTTCTGGGCCAGTGACAGCCCGTTAATTCATCAGGTAGTGGACAATATTGCCCGTTTACGTGCCCAATGCTATGCCCTCGGGATCCCGGTGTTTTATACCGCGCAACCAGATCAGCAAAGTGATGAAGATCGCGCGTTGCTGAATGATATGTGGGGACCCGGCTTAAACCGTCATCCTGAACAACAGCAAGTTACTGATGCACTGACCCCTGGCGAACACGACAAGGTGCTGACCAAATGGCGGTACAGCGCTTTCCACCGTGCAGATCTTGAACAGCAACTGAAAAATGCCGGGCGGGATCAGCTGATAATTACCGGGGTATATGCCCATATTGGCTGCCTGACGACAGCAACAGATGCCTTTATGCGTAATATAAAACCCTTTATGGTAGCCGATGCACTGGCGGACTTCAGCCGGGAAGAACATCTGATGGCGCTGAAATATACTGCCGGCCGCTGCGGAAAAGTGGTTACCTGTAATGAGCTTATTTTATTGCCGGAAAGTAAAGCCGCCTTACGGGCTATGGTGTTACCTTTACTTGAGGATGACGATCAGCCGGAAGATGATGAGAACCTGACAGACTACGGCCTGGACTCCGTGAGAGTTATGGCACTGGCTGCACGCTGGCGAATGGCACGCCCGGAGATTGATTTTGTGGCTCTGGCCAGAAATGCATCTATTGATGGCTGGTGGAGATTACTGGCAGGAGAACAGCAATGAGCCACTCACCGGAATTTCAGGGGAAACAGGTCTGGGTAACCGGTGCGGGCCAGGGGATTGGTTATCATACCGCGCTGGCTTTTCACCAGGCTGGTGCCACGGTGACGGCTTTTGATATTAAATTTGATCAGCACAACTACCCGTTTACCTGCCAGCTACTGAACGTCGCCGATCCGATACAGGTCAGACAAACCTGCCAGGCATTACTTCATCAACAGCCACAACTGGATATATTGATCAACGCTGCCGGGATCCTGCGGACCGGTGCAACAGATGAGATTTCGTTTGAAAACTGGCAACAGTGTCTCAGCGTTAATGCCGGCGGCGCATTTAACCTGTTTCAGCAGACATTACCTGTATTCCGCAAACAACAGCGGGGCGCGATAGTCACAGTAGCCTCTAATTCTGCCCATGCGCCGCGGCTGGGGATGTCCGCTTATGGAGCATCTAAAGCGGCATTACGCAGTTTATGTCTGACGGTGGGTCTGGAAATGGCACCTTATGGCGTGCGCTGTAATATCGTCTCTCCGGGTTCAACTGACACAGAAATGCAGCGCAGTCTGTGGAAAACGCCACAGGCCGAGCAGCAGACTATTGATGGCTTTCCGGAGCAGTTTAAGCTGGGGATCCCATTGAAGAAGATCGCCCGGCCACAGGAAATAGCCGATACGATTCTGTTCCTGGCCTCCGATAAGGCCAGTCATGTGGTATTACAGGATATCGTCGTCGATGGCGGAGCCACCCTGGGGGCCTGAGAATATGTCACGGTTCTGGAAGCGGATAATGACTCCGGATGAACTGAACGCCCTCGGACAACAGTGTCTGGTCAGCCACTTAGGGATCGAGTTTACCGTTATCGGTGAACAGCATCTGGAAGCGACAATGCCTGTTGACCCGCGGACCCGGCAGCCATTCGGATTATTACATGGCGGGGCATCGGTGGTTCTGGCCGAGTCGATGGGCTCAGTGGCGGCTTATCTCGCCACCGAAGAAGGGAAAAGCGTCGTCGGTATTGAAGTCAATGCCAGCCACCATCGCGCCGTTTCACAAGGACTGGTGTATGCAAACTGTCATCCGCTGCATATTGGTGCACAGTTACAAGTCTGGCAGACCGAGATCCGTAACAGTAAAGGTAAGCTGTGCTGTACTGCCAGGCTGACAGTGTCGGTGTTAGGCTAAAGGTACAAAAAAGCCGGAGTCTTGCTCCGGCTATGACTGAAAAGGGGTTAAGATCCTTAAGGATCAACGCTGATAGATGATCTCCACACCTTCATCATCATCTTCGTCCCAGTCATCCCAATCGTCATCTTCTTCTTCTGCTGGCTGAGCATTATTTTCCAGCGTTTCACGGTGATAGTCGTCCCACATAAACTCGACTTTCTCCGGCTTCTGCTCTTCTTTCTCTGCTTCTTTCGGGTTCGCGTTAATAAAGCTCATCACGTCCCAGCACAGCGCATTCACGCCATCACGGCTGGCCGCAGAAATCAGATAATACTTATCATCCCAGCCCAGTGCTTCGGCAACGGCTTTAGCACGGCTTTCAGCTTCCTGTTTATCCAGCAGATCGGTTTTGTTAAATACCAGCCAGCGTGGCTTCTGGTATAACTTATCGCTGTATTTTTCCAGCTCAGCCAGAATAATACGCGCGTTCTCTACCGGATCAGATTCATCGATCGGTGCCAGATCGATCAGGTGTAATAATACCCGGCAGCGTTCAAGGTGTTTAAGGAAACGGATCCCTAAACCGGCGCCGTCCGCAGCACCTTCGATCAGTCCCGGAATATCTGCCACGACAAAACTCTGCTCATGATCCATACGCACCACACCCAGGCTGGGAACCAGAGTGGTAAACGGATAGTCAGCGACTTTGGGTTTAGCCGCAGAAACGGCACGGATAAAGGTTGATTTACCGGCATTTGGCAGACCCAGCATACCGACATCTGCCAGTAGCATCAGCTCCAGTAACAAGTCACGCTTTTCGCCTTCGGTACCCATGGTTTTCTGACGCGGTGTACGGTTAACAGAAGATTTAAAGCGGGTGTTACCCAGGCCATGCCAGCCGCCTTTCGCGACCATCAGACGCTGTTCATGGCGAGTCATATCACCCATGGTTTCGCCTGTATCCTGGTCGATAATACGGGTACCGACCGGGACTTTAACAATGACATCTTTACCACGTTTGCCGGTACAGTCACGGCTCTGGCCATTCTGGCCACGTTCGGCGCGGAAGGCTTTTTCGAAGCGGTAATCAATCAGGGTATTCAGGTTTTCGTCAGCCAGCAGCCAGACATCGCCGCCATCGCCACCGTCACCACCATCAGGACCGCCCCGCGGAATATATTTTTCGCGGCGGAAGCTGACACAGCCATTACCGCCATCGCCTGCGACCACCAGAATTGTCGCTTCATCAACAAACTTCATTTCTCTTCTCCGTCACTCTTTCGCCTGCACAGACAACGGTCCTGCAAACGGGCCCGCCAGGGTCGACTCTGCTGACCGGCGGCGGATAATACCGGCATGGATGCCAGTGATATCAGTATTCAGTATTTTATCTGTCCAGTGTACAGCATTCTGCTGAGGTACGCGGGGATTTAGTGTGGGTATGACAGCAGAATGTAAAAAGCCCCGCACAAGCTGCGGGGCTTTAATTCGTTAAGTCAGACAGTGATTATACTGTCAGGACCTTTCAACCTTACTCAGCAACGATGCTGACGTATTTACGGTTGTCCGGGCCTTTAACTTCGAATTTGATCTGACCAGTTGCAGTTGCAAACAGGGTGTGGTCACGACCACAACCTACGTTGTTGCCTGCATGGAATTTGGTTCCGCGCTGACGAACGATGATGCTGCCTGCCAGTACAGTTTCGCCGCCGAAGCGTTTAACGCCCAGACGTTTTGCGTTGGAATCGCGACCGTTACGTGTGGAGCCGCCAGCCTTTTTATGAGCCATTTGTCAAATCTCCTGTTAAGCGCTGATGCCAGTGATCTTCACATCAGTGAACCACTGACGGTGACCCTGCTGCTTACGATAGTGTTTACGGCGACGAAACTTAACAATTTTAATTTTCTCACCACGACCATGAGCCACGACTTCAGCTTTGATAACACCACCTGAAACCAGTGGAGCACCAATGGTAACTTCTTCGCCGTTGGCAATCATCAGAACCTGGTCAAACTCAATAGTTTCACCGGTTGCGATATCAAGCTTTTCCAGGCGAACGGTCTGACCTTCGCTAACTCGGTGTTGTTTACCACCACTTTGGAAAACCGCGTACATATAAAACTCCGCTTCTGCGCTAGCCCTTATGATTAAATCAGGCGGCGCTATAAATATTCACAATAGGGCGCGAATTCTACGCAAATATCAGGCAGAAGACAAGTCTCCTTTGCAGGGTATTGCAGAAAAAAAACACAGGGCACAGCCGGGTGTTTCCTGTAACCAAATTTCCAGTACAATAGGCTTCATTCGTAGTTCACTGGCGTTTGTTGATCTTGCCGGGAGCTGCCGCTACTGCCGACAGAGAAATTTATTCAGATATACGCCGATACAAACTATCTGGACACTCCTGTTTAAACGGCCATATGATGGCTAAAACCGAGTCAAAACTGAACAGACGTATGAACTTAGAACAAATTACAGAAATCACCTCCGCTGATATGGCGGCCGTCAATCAGACCATTCTTGACCAGCTTGATTCCGATGTTGCGCTTATCAGCCAACTGGGCCATTACATCGTCAGCGGCGGCGGCAAACGTATTCGTCCGATGATTGCAGTGCTGTCAGCAAGAGCACTTAATTATCAGGGCGACCAGCATGTGCTGAACGCAGCACTGATTGAATTTATCCATACCGCTACCCTGCTGCACGATGATGTGGTGGACGAATCAGATATGCGCCGTGGTAAAGCGACTGCGAATGCGACTTTCGGTAATGCTGCCAGCGTACTGGTCGGCGATTTTATTTACACCCGTGCTTTTCAGATGATGACCAGCCTGGGATCGTTAAAGATCCTTGCACTGATGTCTGAAGCGGTGAATGTGATCTCCGAAGGCGAAGTTCTGCAGCTAATGAACTGTAACGATCCGGATATTACCGAAGAAAGCTATATGCGGGTGATTTACAGTAAAACGGCGCGCTTATTTGAAGCTGCGGCCCAGACGTCTGCAATTCTGGCTGATGCCACCGCCGGACAGGAACAGGCATTGCGCGATTACGGCCGTTATATTGGTACAGCCTTTCAGCTGATCGATGATTTACTCGACTACAGTACTGACAATATCGCCCTGGGTAAAAATGTCGGCGACGACCTGAGTGAAGGGAAACCTACCCTGCCATTATTACATGCGATGCAACATGGTACTCCTGAACAATCTGCCATGATCCGTCAGGCGATCGAGCAAGGTAATGGCCGGCATCTGTTAGATCAGGTACAGGAGGCCATGCAGCAATGTGGTTCCTTAAACTGGACCCGTCAGCGTGCTGAAGCCGAAGCCGATAAGGCGATTCGCGCATTACAGGTGCTGCCTGCCAGCCCGTGGCGCGAAGCGTTAGAATCTCTGGCACACATGTCAGTACAGCGCGATCACTGATCTCCCCCGACGGATCACTCTTTTCTGCAGCCGGATCCTTCTGTGTTATATCGCCGGATAACGATCCGGCGATAAGCCCATATTGCCTCCATCCTTTCTTACCCTGCTTTGCCTGTGATCCCTGACGCCTGATTTTCGGATGATTTCAGCGTTCTTTTCTTCATATTTGCGACCACCGTAGTAATTTAGCGCTTTTTAGATAATTTTTATGAAATAATTGGTCGTTTTTTGCTATATCTGTTGCCATAAACAATGTAATTTTATCGCGTTAAATGGTGTGATATCCCGGAGAGTATTACCGGCATCTGAAAAGGAGAATAAGATGAATACGCTGAAAAAGGATTGGCATACTGCCGATATTATTGCTGCCCTGAGAAAGAAAGGTACCTCTCTGGCCGCTGTCTCGCGAAATGCCGGACTCAGTTCTTCAACACTGGCTAATGCCTTATCCCGCCCATGGCCTAAAGGCGAATGGCTGATAGCCAAAGCAATTGACATCCATCCTGCCGAAATCTGGCCCAGCCGTTATTACCATCCGGTAACCCATGAATTACTGGACAGAGAAAAACTGATGCGTCGTCTGCCACGTAATCAGCAACCGCATCTCCCGCCAGCGTAATTTTCTGCGGCGATAAAAAAGGCCTGTGCATAAGCAACAGGCCTTGTAGCTGATGGTCCGGTAACGGATTATTCAGCCTGAGAAGCGTCTTCTTCGCCGCGTACACGCTCGATATTTGCACCCAGCGCACGCAGTTTATCTTCTATACGTTCGTAGCCACGATCAATATGATAAATACGGTCAACGAGGGTTTCACCTTCGGCGATACAGCCCGCCAGCACCAGACTCGCTGAGGCACGTAAATCTGTAGCCATCACCTGGGCACCGGAAAGTTTATCCGTACCGTGACAAATCGCGGTATTACTTTCAATCTCAGCATGGGCACCCATCCGAATCAGTTCAGGGATGTGCATAAAACGGTTTTCAAAAATGGTTTCAGTAATGACTCCGGTGCCTTCGGCAACCAGATTGAGCAGGGTAAACTGGGCCTGCATATCCGTCGGAAAACCGGGATGCGGTGCAGTACGAATATTCACCGCTTTCGGACGACGTCCGTGCATATCGAGACTGATCCAGTCCTCACCGGTAGCGATATCCGCACCGGCTTCCCGTAATTTTGCCAGTACCGCATCCATGGTGTCCGGACGGGTTTTGTGGCAAATCACTTTACCGCCGGAAATGGCCGCCGCGACCAGGAAGGTGCCGGTTTCGATACGGTCAGGAACTACTTCATAGCTGCCTCCCCCCAGACGTTCAACCCCTTCAATGGTGATTCTGTCGGTACCGGCACCACTGATTTTTGCGCCAATGGCATTCAGGAAACCGGCAGTATCGGCAATTTCCGGCTCACGGGCAGCATTTTCGATCACGGTGGTACCGGTCGCCAGGGTCGCGGCAGTCATAATTGTCACTGTCGCGCCGACACTGACTTTATCCATGACAATATGCGCGCCTTTCAGGCGGCCTTCGACAGAGGCTTTAACATAGCCCTCTTCCAGTCTGATCTCAGCACCCAGCTGTTCCAGTCCGCTGATGTGCAGGTCGACCGGACGGGCACCAATCGCACAGCCACCAGGCAAAGAGACCTGACCCTGACCAAAACGAGCCACCAGCGGACCCAAAGCCCAGATTGAGGCACGCATGGTTTTTACCAGGTCATAAGGAGCACAGAAAATATTAACCTCGCTGGCATCCAGATGAACAGCGCCATTACGTGTGGCTTTCACACCCAGCTGACCCAGTAATTTCATGGTCGTATCAATGTCACGCAATTCAGGGACATTGTTGATTTCTACTGGTTCTTCAGCCAGTAAAGCTGCGAACAGAATCGGCAGCGCTGCATTTTTTGCTCCGGAAATGGTAACTTCACCACTTAAGCGGGTCGGACCCTGCACTCGAAATTTATCCATTAACACCGATCTCAATTAGCATTTATAAAAGGTACTGACCTGCCGGCCTGCGTTTACCTGACTAACAGGCTCAAAAGCCGCTCAGTTTACGATCCCGGGCCCATTCAGCCGGGCTATAGGTCTTAATTGATACCGCGTGAATACGGTTATCCGCGATATACTCCATCAGCGGAGCATAGACGGTCTGTTGCTTTTTCACACGGCTCATGGTTTCAAAAATATCACTGACGGCGATCACCTGGAAATGGCTGCCATCACCACTGACATGTACTTCGTCCAGCGACAGTGCCTGCATCAGGACTGCCTGAATCTCATTATTTTCCATTGCTTTTAGCTTCCGATAATAATAATCAGCCCATATCTTATTAGAAAGTGGCATTATCTTAAATACACAAAAGCCCCCGTGGCTGCCGGGGGCCTGAGAGGGAAAAGGCTGAGGTCAGGGAGTTTCCTGAGAAGAAACAATAATATGTTGCAGATTATACAGAGTGATTAATGACTGTAATTTGTCAGATATCCCCGTGAATGTCAGCACTGCTCCGTGGCGGCGGACAATATCCTGCAAATGGATCAGCAGTGCCAGTCCGGATGAGTCGACCCGCTCCAGACCGGAAAGATCAATGTCACTGATCCCCTGCATTACCGTATCGCGTTGTTCCCACAACGGCAGCAAAGTTTCATGATCCAGTTTTCCGGTCAGCCGCAGCGAAGCAGCCTGTTGCTGCCAGTGGAGTTCAGCATTCATCAGTTTTGCTGACCCAGAGTAATCGGCTGTGCTGCATAGGTTTTTAACCGCGCGGTTAATCCGTCAATACCCTGAGTCCGTAACAGATCACCCCACTCATTCTGCTTAGTGGTGATCATACTGATACCTTCTGCCACCATATCGTAGGCCTGCCAGGCACCGGTACGGGTATTTTTACGCCATTGGAAATCCAGACGAACCGGAGGACGTCCATTCGGGTCAATGATAGTGACGCGGATAGCGACAATATTGGCATTACCCAGCGGCTGTGCCGGCTCGATTTGATAAGTCTGACCGTGATACATCGCCAGCGCCTGCCCGTAAGCCTGTGCCAGATAATCACCAAATGCTTTGTAATACGCATCGCGCTGTGCAGGGGTTGCTTCATTGTAGAAACGTCCCAGCACTAATGCACCGGCATATTTTACCTGGACATAAGGCATCAGCTCTTCACGTACCACATCACGCAGATAGTCAGGATTTTGTTTGATTTTTGCCTGGTCATTTTTCAGACGGGTAAAGGTTTTCGCCGCAGCCTGATTCATCAGTGTGTAAGGATTACTCTGATCGACAGAATCTGCTGCCTGTGATGCCGCAACAGGCAGAATAACCAGCAATGCTGCCATAATTAAACGCTTAAATAACATAAACTTATCCTCTTAATGGGCCGGTACTGCTGCAGACGAACTGTCAGCACCTGCCGGTGAACTCTTATCACTACTACTGTTGCCGTTTTTATACAGGAACTGGCCGATCAGGTCCTCAAGTACGATGGCTGATTTGGTATCACGTAAAGTATCGCCATTTTTCAGGATCGAAGATCCTAAATCCGGGTCATTAAAGCCCAGATTAAGCGCCAGAAATTGTTCCCCCAGCAGGCCCTGGGTACGGATAGCCAGCGAACTGGTGTCAGGGATTTTTCCGGCATAAGCATCATCAATCGCCATGGTAACTTTCGGGGATAATGTACTGTCGTCCAGAGAAATATTGGTGACACGACCGATAACTACCCCGCCAATTTTTACCGGAGAGCTGACCTTCAGACCGCCGATATTGTCGAAAGTGGCATACAGTTTCCATGTCGGCTCGGTACCAAAAGATTTAAGGTCAGCGACACGCAGACAAATAAACAGCGCCGCGGCCAGCGCCAGTAACAGGAAAATACCTACCCAGATTTCACTTTTTTTACTTTGCATTGCGTTAATTCCCAAACATCAGTGCTGTCAGCACAAAATCTAACCCAAGGATGGCAAGAGACGAATGAACTACGGTTCGTGTCGTCGCACGACTGATACCTTCAGAAGTCGGCACCGCATCATAGCCATTGAAGAGTGCTATCCATGAAACGGCGATCGCGAAAACAATACTCTTGATGACACAGTTAACAATATCCATACGGAAATCGACGGCACTCTGCATCGCCGACCAGAAGAACCCCGCATCAATGCCCTTCCAGCTGACACCGACCAGTGCGCCACCGGCAATCCCTACCGCCGTAAACATAATCGCCAGCAACGGCATGCTGATGACCCCGGCCCAGAACCGGGGTGCCACTACCCGTCTCAGAGGATCGACAGCCATCATCTCCATACTCGACAGCTGTTCGGTCGCTTTCATCAGCCCGACTTCGGCGGTCAGTGCTGAACCGGCCCGGCCGGCAAATAATAACGCCGTCACCACCGGTCCCAGCTCACGTAATAACGATAACGCGACCAGCATACCGAGACTGGTTTCCGCGCCGTAGGTTTGCAAGACCAGGTATCCCTGTAACCCCAGCACCATGCCAATAAACAGGCCCGATACCAGGATGATCAACAGAGAAAGCACACCGACACTATAGAGTTGTTTCACCACCAGCCGACTGTGTTTTGCAAATTCCGGTTTCCCCACCAGGGCATGGAACAACATGACGCCTGCACGTCCGAATGACGCACAGCTTTGGATCCCCCAGCGCCCTAATGATGCTAATGCTTTCAACAACATGAATTTAATGTCTCCCGGGGCTAAGCAAATCGGTGAGATAATCACCGGCCGGATACCTGAAAGGTACCGGGCCATCCGCATGACCATCAATAAACTGCCGAACACGTGGATCCGTATTTTTCCGTAACTCTGCCGCGTCTCCCTGGGCAATCACATGCTGGCCCGCCACGATATAAGCATAATCCGCAATACTGAGAACTTCAGGTACATCATGGGAAACCACAATACAGGTCAGCCCCAGAGCATGATTAAGTTCATCAATCAGCTTCACCAACACCCCCATAGTAATAGGGTCCTGACCGACAAATGGTTCATCGAACATAATCAGTTCCGGCTCAAGAGCAATAGCACGGGCCAGGGCAACACGCCTCGCCATGCCCCCGGACAGTTCAGCCGGAGTCAGTTTTTCTGCCCCCCGTAACCCGACAGCTTCCAGTTTCATCATCACGGTACTGTGCAGAAGTGCCGGCGGCAGAGAGGTGTGTTCCCGCAATGGCCAGGCCACATTCTCATATACACTTAAATCCGTGAAGAGTGCCCCTGACTGAAACAGCATGCTCATTTTCTTGCGGACTTCATACAGCTTACTACGTGACAGGCTAGGAATATTTTCATTATGAAAGAAAATATCTCCGTTATCCGGCTGTAACTGACCACCGATAAGACGTAATAAGGTGGTTTTACCGATACCGGAAGGCCCCATAATGGCAGTAATTTTTCCTTCAGGCACCGTTAAAGAAATGTCATCAAAGATTTTTCGGGATCCGCGGGAAAAGCTCATTCCCCGGATTTCAACCAAACCTTTTTGTTGCTGGACCATGTTAACCCCTCACAGGTGACCGGGAATTTTAGTTATCTATGATGCCAGTCCGGAGAAGGGCATCTTGTCATTTTTACAGAAAATTACAGGCTGTTTTTGTGTAATTCCGTCATAAAATTTACTTTTCACGTTTCGGCAGTCAAAATCATCGTTTGTTTACTGTTGATCTTACTTTTTACTGTGATGCAGTCAGGCTGTATTACGGGCTTTTGGCAAAGGAATTCCCATGCTTGTCGCTATTGTTCTGCTGGTTCTCGGCTTACTGTTGCTGGCCTATGGCGCAGACCGTCTTGTTTTTAGCGCATCTATTCTTTGCCGGACGCTGGGGATCCCGCCCCTGATAATCGGGATGACTGTCGTCGGTATCGGCACCTCATTACCGGAAATCATACTTTCATTGTCCGCCGCACAGCATGGTCAGCGGGATTTTGCCGTGGGGATCGCTCTCGGGTCAAATATCACTAATATATTATTGATCCTCGGCGGTGCCGCATTACTCCATCCTCTGAAAATACACTCTGCTCTGCTGCGCCGTGAACTGCCACTGATGTTGCTGGTCACATTACTCAGCGGGTTATTATTAGCCGATAATATGCTGACCCGCACCGAAGGTGCCTGCCTGTTAGTCATGGCAGTGGTTTATCTGTGGGGTATTCTCCGTATCGCGGGCAAAACTCAGGCATCCACCGGAGACCAGCTGACACGCGAACAGGTCGCAGAATTACCCGGCGAAGATGCCGGTAATACAGTCGCTTTCCTCTGGCTTGGGGTCGCTCTGGTATTATTACCGGTCGCAACAGGGATGATCCTCGATAATGCGACAGTGGTCGGCGATTATCTGGGGATCAGTGAATTAGTGATGGCATTAATTTTTATCTCCATCGGTACCAGCCTGCCCGAGCTTGCCACCGTTATTGCCGGTACTCTGAAAGGTGAAGGGGATATTGCCGTCGGCAACCTGTTGGGTGCTAACATTTATAATACCGCGATTGTCTTAGGGCTGCCGGCATTAGTCTCTCCCGGCAGTATCGACAGCAATGCATTCTCCCGTGATTACTGGATTATGCTGGGCGTCAGTACTGTTTTTGCGTTGATTTGCCTGAAGAAAAACCGGACTATCGGCAGGCTGACCGGCGCTGTTTTACTCTGCGGATTTTTTATCTGGGTCGCCATACTCTGGTTTTGCCCGATGATTAATGATTTTTAAAAGGACGCGCTGAAATGTCTGATCAATCACCCACTACCGGTTTTGATTTTAAGGAAGCAGGCAGGAAAGTTCTGCGTATCGAGCGTGAAGGTCTTGCGCAACTGGAACAATACATTAATGCAGACTTTTCCCGTGCCTGTGAAATACTACACCAGTGCCAGGGAAAAGTCGTCGTGATGGGGATGGGCAAGTCGGGCCATATTGCCCGCAAAATGGCTGCCACCTTTGCCAGTACCGGGACCCCGTCTTTCTTCGTTCATCCGGCCGAAGCCAGTCACGGTGACCTGGGGATGGTCGGCCGTGACGATGTGGTGATTGCTATTTCCAATAGTGGTGAGTCACATGAAATTCTGGCACTGATCCCGGTGATTAAGCGCCTCAATATCACCCTGATTTGTATCAGCAGCAGGCCGGAAAGTGCGATGGGAAAAGCAGCCGATTTGCACCTGACAGTCAAAGTTCCTGAGGAAGCCTGTCCGCTAGGGCTGGCCCCGACGACCAGCACTACCGCCACCCTGGTGATGGGTGATGCCCTGGCCGTCGCGTTGCTGGAAGCCAGGGGCTTTACCGCCGAAGATTTTGCGTTGTCTCATCCCGGCGGAGCTCTGGGGCGTAAACTGTTATTGCATGTCAGTGATGTGATGCATTCAGGAGACGAAATCCCCTGTGTGTCGCGCCATGCGACCCTGCGCGATGCCTTACTGGAAATTACCCGCAAAAAACTGGGTATGACAGTGATTACGGAAGACGATATGACCATTGCCGGTATTTTTACAGATGGTGACCTGCGGCGGGTCATTGATATGGATATTAATTTCCAGTCCACCCCGATTGCTGAGGTGATGACACCCGGCGGGATCCGCGTGCCAGCGACAATTCTGGCTGTCGATGCATTAAATATAATGCAAAACAAAAACATAACCTCACTGCTGGTTGCCGATAACAATCGTCTTGTGGGTGTGATACATATGCACGATATGTTGCGTGCCGGTGTTGTCTGAGAGGGAAAGCGAGATGAAAGATAAACTCCCCATTGATACATGCTACGGGCCTGTCAGCCCGCAGATCATGGCCAGTGCTGAAAAAATAAAATTACTGATTTGCGATGTCGATGGGGTAATGTCTGATGGCCTGATTTATATGGGAAATAATGGTGAAGAGCTGAAAGCATTTAACGTCCGTGATGGCTATGGTATTCGCTGTCTGTTAACCAATAATGTTGAAGTTGCTATTATCACCGGCAGAAAAGCCGGACTTCTGGAAGACCGCTGCCAGACGCTCGGCATCAGACATTTGTATCAGGGCCAGTCAGATAAGCTTTTGGCCTTTGCCGACCTTCTGGATAAACTGTCCCTCAGTCCGGAACAGGTTGCCTATATCGGGGATGACCTGATTGACTGGCCAGTAATGGAAAGATCAGGACTCAGTGTGTCGGTCGCTGATGCCCATCCGTTGTTAATTCAGCGTGCCGATTACGTCACCCGTATTAATGGCGGACGTGGTGCGGTGCGTGAGATTTGTGATGTTATTTTAATGGCACAAAATAAATTTGAGGATGCCAAAGGGTTATCAATATGAGTACAAGCAGGCGCTGGATTACCCTTCTGCTGGCAATTATTGCGGTAGTACTGATTGGCTGGAACCTGACAAACCAGGATACCCCGCCTTCTTCGGTGGTGCAGGACGATCAGAGTCCGACCTATACCATCGCTACCTCTGACACTGTGGCCTACAACCCGGAAGGCGGGCTGGCATATAAGCTCGATTCCGACAAAGTGTCATATTTTGATACCCCGCAGGTCAGCTGGTTCGATAATCCGGTGATGACCACTTACGATCAGCAAAAAGCCCCTGCCTGGTCGGTAAAAGCAGATAAAGCAAAATTAACTAAAAACCGGATGCTGTATCTTTATGGTCATGTTGAAGTTAACGCCCTGAATGCAGATGCAAAGATTGAACGTATCATTACAGATAATGCGCAGGTGAATCTGGTCACTCAGGATGTTACCTCTGATGACCAGGTCACCTTGTATGGTCAGGGGTTCCAGTCCACCGGAATGAAATTACGTGGCAATTTACGGGCCAAAACCGCCGAATTAATTGAAAAGGTCAAAACCGATTATGAAATTCAAAACCAAAAAAAATAGCTTCAGGTTGCTGGTGCTGGCAACACTCCTGAGCTGTAGCCTGCCCGCGCTGGCTCTGACTGGTGACTCGGATAAACCCGTAAACATTACCTCAGAAAACCAGTCTATGGATATGCAGGGCAATGTCGCCACGTTCACCGGTAATGTCATTATCACTCAGGGCTCCATCAAAATTACGGCGGACAAAGTCGTAGTCACCCGGCCAGGCGGAGACAGTCAGAAGACACTGGTCGATGCTTTCGGCTCCCCGGCAACTTTCTACCAGATGCAGGATAACGGCAAACCGGTCAAAGGCCGCGCCAGCAAACTGCATTACGACCTGGCAAAAGACCTGGTTGAACTTACCGGTAATGCCTATATCGAACAGCTGAACAGTAATATTAAAGGCGATCGAATTACCTATCTGGTGAAAGAACAGAAAATGCAGGCCTACAGCCAGGGGCAGCAGAAACGGGTCACCACAACCCTGATGCCTTCTGAGTTGCAGAACAATAACACCACCGCACATCCTAAACAGAGTCAATAATCGTTATGGCGACTTTAATTGCACAGAATCTGGCGAAAGCTTACAAAGGGCGGCGGGTCGTTGAAGATGTCAGCCTGGAAGTGAAGTCAGGCGAGATTGTCGGATTGCTCGGCCCTAACGGAGCTGGTAAAACCACCACTTTTTACATGGTGGTTGGGATCGTACCGCGTGATGCCGGTAAGATTACTATCGACAATGAAGATATCAGTCTGCTTCCGCTGCATGCCCGCGCGAGGCTCGGTATTGGTTACCTGCCACAGGAAGCTTCTATTTTCCGGCGGTTAAGTGTGTACGATAACCTGATGGCCGTGCTGCAAATCCGTAAGGATCTGAATGCACAACAACGGGCTGATCGCGCCAATGAACTTATGGAAGAATTTCATATTGAACATTTGCGTGACAGTATGGGACAGGCTCTCTCCGGGGGGGAACGACGCAGAGTGGAGATTGCCAGAGCTCTGGCAGCAAACCCTAAGTTTATTCTGCTGGATGAACCTTTTGCCGGTGTTGACCCGATTTCGGTCATTGATATCAAAAAGATTATTGAGCACCTGCGGGACAGCGGCCTCGGGGTACTGATTACGGACCATAATGTCCGTGAAACCCTTGCAGTCTGTGAACGCGCCTATATTGTCAGCCAGGGTAAACTGATCGCTCACGGTACTCCGGGTGAAATTCTGGCAGATGAACATGTAAAACGTGTTTATCTGGGTGAAGAGTTCCGGCTCTGACTCTGTTAATGTGTTCTTATTGAATTTTTTTCGGGAAATGCACTTCTTACTATGAAGCAAAGTTTGCAATTCAGGCTCAGCCAACAACTGGCAATGACCCCCCAGTTGCAACAGGCGATACGACTGTTGCAGCTTTCCACGCATGAGTTACAACAGGAATTGCAGGTCGCGCTGGAAAGTAATCCCTTGCTGGACCAGGCTGAGTTACTTAATGAAGTTGATTCTGAGGAGTCGGGTGAAACCGCTTCTCTGGATACCCGCGAAGCATTAGAACAAAAAGAGATGCCGGAAGAATTACCTCTGGATGCCACCTGGGATGAAATTTATACCGCCGGTACGCCTTCAGGTACCGGCACCGATTATCAGGATGATGAACTGCCCGTTTACCAGGGTGAAACCACCCAGTCACTGCAGGATTACCTGATGTGGCAGGCCGAACTGACCCCGTTCAGTGATACGGACCGGGCAATAGCAACATCGATTATCGATGCCATTGATAACACCGGTTACCTGACAGTTCCGCTTGAGGATATTCTCGAGAGTATTGGCGATGACGAACTCAGTCTGGAAGAAGTGGAAGCCGTTCTGAAACGGGTCCAGCACTTTGACCCTGTCGGTGCAGGTGCCCGTGATTTAAAAGACTGTCTGCTGGTTCAGCTGTCACAATTCAGTCCTGATACACCGATGCTGGAAGAAGCCCGTCTGATTATCAGCCAGCATCTGGACTTACTGGCGAGTCACGATTTCCGCAGTCTGATGCGTGTTACTCGCCTGAAAGATGATGTGCTGAAACAAGCCATGTTACTGATTCAGTCTCTGGATCCCCGCCCCGGCCAGTCAATTAATACGGGTGACTCCGAATACGTTATTCCTGATGTACTGGTGCGCAAAGTTGCCAATCGCTGGGCGGTCGAACTGAATACGGACAGTCTGCCAAAACTAAGAATCAATCAGCATTATGCAGCAATGAGTGGTGGCGCCAGAAATGACAGCGATAACCAGTTTATCCGCAGTAATTTGCAGGAAGCCCGCTGGCTGATCAAAAGCCTTGAAAGCCGTAACGATACTCTGTTGCGGGTATCACGCTGTATCGTGGAGCAACAGCAGGCATTTTTCGAGCAGGGTGAAGAATATATGCGGCCAATGGTTCTGGCTGATATTGCCCGGGCCGTGGAGATGCATGAATCAACGATTTCCCGGGTTACGACCCAAAAGTATCTGCACAGTCCGCGCGGTATTTTCGAACTGAAATACTTTTTCTCCAGCCATGTCAGCACCGAAGGTGGCGGCGAAGCATCATCAACCGCTATCCGCGCGCTGGTAAAAAAATTAATCTCGTCAGAAAATCCGGTAAAACCCTTGAGTGACAGTAAACTCACCTCTATGTTATCGGAACAGGGTATTATGGTTGCGAGACGTACCGTCGCTAAATATCGTGAATCGTTATCTATTCCGCCATCAAACCAGCGGAAACAGTTGCTTTGATGCCCTGAAGCAGGGCTTATGCACTGGCAACAACAGTCATTGGCGGCGCCGGTTGACCCGCCCATGCAACAGATGTGAAACGAGACAGGTTTTATATCGATGTATCCATAAAAAGAAAGCAGTTAACGCCAGCCTGCGGCTGCTTTCGTTCACTACCTAAGGTAACGGTCATTCGTTTCAGGATTAACAGCCTGCGACAAATAACCGCCAGGCACCATGAAAATGGTCAGATAAACCGGCAAGCGAAATAATATGAATAGTGATCTGATACTTGAACTGAGTAATGTGCTTACTCCGGAATGCACCCGTAATAATGTGGATTGCCAGAGTAAAAAGCGTGCACTGGAGATCATCAGTGAACTGGCAGCAACACAGCTGAACCTGCCGCACCAGGCTATCTTTGAAACGATCCTCAACCGCGAAAGAATGGGGAGTACCGGTATCGGTAACGGTATTGCTATCCCGCACGGTAAGCTGGAAGAAGATACTCTGAGAACCATAGGTGTACTGATCCGGCTGGAACACCCTATTCCGTTTGATGCGGTCGATAATCAGCCAGTAGACCTGCTGTTCGCATTACTGGTGCCGGCAGATCAGTGCAAAACGCACTTACATACGTTATCTCAGGTCGCTAAACGCCTGGCCGACAAAACTGTCTGTCGCCGGTTACGGGCCGCACAGAGTGATCAGGAGCTGTTTAATATCATCATGGAACAGCCGGATAATACGGACGAAAAACAATAATAAATTAACCTGTACTGCAGGGATAATTACGGGAGAAGGATCATGGTACTGATGATCGTAAGTGGTCGTTCAGGGTCTGGAAAATCTGTTGCACTCAGGGCCCTGGAAGATATGGGCTTTTATTGTGTCGACAATTTACCTGTCGATTTACTGCCGGAGCTGGCGAAATCGCTGGAGAAACGCAATATTTCTGCCGCAGTCAGTATTGATGTGCGTAATATGCCGGAATCTCCGGAAATTTTTGAAGATGCATTTAACCGCCTGTCAGCACAATTTTCTCCGCAGTTGTTGTTTCTTGATGCCGACCGAAATACTCTGATCCGCCGCTACAGTGATACCCGCCGCCTGCACCCCCTTTCCAGTAAAAATCTATCCCTGGAAAGTGCCATTGACGAAGAGAGCGATCTGCTGGAACCCCTGCGTACCAGAGCAGACCTGATTATCGATACATCAGAAATGTCGGTACATGAACTGGCAGAAATGTTAAGAGCACGGTTATTGGGCAAACGGGAACGGGAGCTCACAATGGTATTTGAATCCTTCGGGTTTAAATACGGTATCCCTATCGATGCTGACTATGTCTTCGATGTCCGCTTTTTGCCAAACCCGCACTGGGATCCTAAGTTACGTCCTCTGACAGGACTGGACCGCCCGGTCGCTGCGTTTCTTGATCGCCATACAGAAGTACACAATTTTATTTATCAGACCCGCAGCTATCTTGAACTATGGTTACCTATGCTGGAAACCAATAACCGCAGTTATCTGACGGTAGCTATTGGTTGTACCGGCGGGAAACATCGTTCTGTTTATATTGCCGAACAGCTGGCTGATTATTTCCGTTCACGGGGAAAAAATGTTCAGTCACGCCATCGAACACTGGAAAAGAAAAAATCATGACGGTCAGACAATCAGTAGAAATCAGAAATAAGCTGGGTATGCATGCCCGCCCGGCAATGAAGTTATTCGAACTGGTACAAAGCTATGATGCCGAAGTGATCCTGCGTAATGAATCAGGTACTGAAGCTGATGCCAGCAGTGTCATCGCCCTGCTTATGCTGGATTCCGCCCAGGGCGGGCAAATTGAAGTTGAAGCCACTGGCCCCGGGGAGGCTGAAGTCCTTAAGGCTGTCATTGAGTTATTTAATGCCGGTTTTGATGAAGATTAGTTCGCGGGGGCCCGCAGACTAGTACAGATGATATTTGTTCAGAAATTCAAGGCCACCCAACTGTCCCATCTGTTGTGAAATCCATTGCTGGCGTTCACGGGTGTACGCAGAAGGCGCACTGACGTGATAGACAATCGGATTAGGCAATACTGCCGCCAGTAATGCTGCCTGCTGCCGGGTGAGCTGACTGGCCGGTTTGTGAAAGTACGCCTGCGAAGCCGCTTCAACACCAAAAATTCCCGGACCAAACTCGGCAATATTCAGATAGACGGTCAGTATCCTTTTTTTACTCCAGACCGTTTCAATACCCGCCGTCAGTATGGCTTCAAGCCCTTTACGCACCCAGCTGCGCCCATCCCAGAGAAACAGATTCTTAGCCGTTTGCTGAGAAAGTGTTGATGCTCCGCGCATTGATCCCCGCCCGGAACTGTCCAGCACCGACTGCAAGGCGCCGAAATCAAAGCCCCAATGGTTCGGGAACTTTTGGTCTTCGCCGGCAATCACTGCCAGTGGCATCCAGGGAGAGATATCCGCCATACTGACCCATGAAGAGCGGGCCCGGTAAGACAGGTTGCCGGACAATAATGCGCCGGCCTGGCGTTCCGCCATCACTGCTGAAAAGGGGACCGGTATCACCGAAAATAGCAGGATCCCCGCGACAGCAATTACCATTATCCCTGACAGTAAGAAAAGCAGCTTACGTCTGACCCTGACCATTAGAGGATTATGCTGAGTTTTCAATTATTGTCCCCGGGGTACGTTCTGCGAGTGATTCCTCCTGCAGAGTAGCCCTGATTCAGATTTTTTCATAAATTTTTTAATCGTCTGCCGTCCGGATTAGGCTGCCTGCCGTGATAAAAACCCACGTGAAAATGATATTTTTCAGGTGGCAGCCCTTGCCGTATCAGTGTTTCCGTGATTACAGGAATCGGTTCCATTAATATTCACCACGAAATAAAGTATAAATTTATCTTATGTATTGATCTGCATCAAATTTTACAAACAACCACTATAGTTAACATAAAAAAACAATCCGCAGACTTTACAGAAATTACCGCCTGCCGCCACAACTATACTTAAGATAAATGCTTTCAGCCTGATAAATTTTCCTACAGACCTTTCTTTTATCACCGGACCGGATAGCCACGACTGCACCAATAGGTGACAGAAGCTGATCTGTATTCACAGAATACTTAGATTGTAATTATCTTACTTATTGTTTTTTTGTATAAATAAGACAATTTAGTATGAAAAGGAACGGCAACAGGAAAAACACCTTTAAATATAGGGTTTTATTGGTTATTTTTTACTGTACTGGTAATTCGGCAGGCAGATACATACCGTGAAAATCCACAAGGGTCACGGTGATTTTCCCGTCAATGGATGATTTGTAAACAGTAAGATTATCCACAATGAGAACATTTCAACTTCACAAATCTTAATGAATTGTAGCAAAGTGACCGCAGTTTTTGTTAAGGTAGCGGTGCTGAGAAACCAATACCTGCTGCCGGCCGGGATACATCCCGATAACGATCACTTTTTAACCGGCAGAGTCACTGTTTCCCTGGTGTTGGCGCAATATTCGCGCACCCCGGTCTATCCGGGGTCATTTTTTCCGGCGATCTGCTCCTGCGATTATTTTCCCCGGCTATTTACCCATTGCCTGAGCATTGCGACTTCATGACGCCACTCATGCCGTAGTTCATCAATCCATTCCTGAACATTATCCCACCAGGCGGGTAACTCCGGCGTCTGTATCTGTTTAGCCACCTGCTGCAAATGTATTAAACCGACAGAACCTGCAGCACCTTTGATCTTATGCCCTTCTTCCGCAATTCCTTTCTGATCGCGGGCCATCATGTTGGAATCCAGTACATCAAGGTAACCGGGCATCATCTTCTCAAACATGTCCAGGCTCTGGCGAATGAGCTGCGGGCCGACCAGTTCCATATACTGCTCCAGCATCTCAATATCCAGGTGCCCCTCTTCTGCGTGAGAAGCGTTGTCGGCCGGGAGTTCAGCTAATGGCTGATGCTGATTCCAGAATCGGCCGATAACCGCTGTTAACGCCGAAACTGACAGCGGTTTACTCAGTACATCATCCATACCGGCATCCAGGTACTCTTTCTTATCTTTGAGGACGTTCGCCGTCAGGGCGACCAGCGGTGGTAACTGCTGCCCCGCGAAGCGCTGATGCAGGGTACGGGCGACCTGCAGGCCAGTCATATCCGGTAACTGGATATCTAACAGCACCATATCAAACTCTGACGGGTCAAACATTTGCAGTGCTTCAGCGCCAGTCATTGCGACTTCGGTACTGCAACCAAGTTTCTCCAGTACCGAACGTGCCACCACGACATTCAGCTCGATATCTTCAACCAGTAAAATATGCAACGCCGGGAGCGGTAAAATATCATCTTCATTACTGTCTTCCGCGGCCGCGAGCACCTGCGGTGCATGAATCTGCAGGCTGAAACAGGCACCTTCACCCGGTTCACTCTGTACTCTGATATCGCCACCCATCGCCTGAGCGAGACGGTGAGAAATCGCCAGACCGATACCGGTCCCGGTCGCTGGCTTACCGCCATGCTGATCTTTGACCTGATAATACATAGCAAAGATCTTATCCTGTTCATCGGGCGGGATACCAATACCGGAATCCTGTACGTCGAACCGCAATTGCTGCTGTTGCTCGTCATAACCGACCGTGACCACAATCTCGCCCTGACGGGTAAATTTCACCGCATTGCCGATAAGATTCCATAAAATCTGTCGCAGCCGGGTACCATCAGCAATAATCGTTTGCGGTAGCGGAGGTTGCGCTGACATCACAAATTTCAGCCCTTTCGGCTGAACCAGTAACCCGGAGAGATTTTCCAGATCAGCGAGAAATCCGGTGAAATCAATCGGCTGGTTATCCAGTTGTACTTTACGACGTTCAATTTTATCCATTTCAATCACATCGTTAAAAATATTGCCCAGAGTGATTGCTGAGACATGGATAGTTTTCAGATAATTAAGTTGTTCCTGACTGAGCTCTGTATCCAGCAAAATACGGCTAAGACCGACAATGCCATTTAAAGGTGTCCGCAGTTCATGACTGATCGTCGAGATAAAGGTGGTTTTTTCGCGGCTGGCATTTTCCAGCGCATCCTGATAACGCTTACGTTCAGTAATGTCGCGACCGAAGCCCATCAGTCCGCTGCGTTTACCTACCCGGTCGTAATAAGGGACTTTACGGATTTCAAAACAGGCTTTTTTGCCGTCGGGATATTGTATCCACTGCTCATACGTCAGAGCCACATTGTGACGAAACACTTTCTCGTCTGTTTCAAGTATCTTTTCGGCGGTATCTGCATCATAAATATCTTTAGGTGACAGTCCCACCAGCTGCTTTTCGTTTCTGCCAGTCAGCAATTCCACAGCACGGTTACAGCCGGAAAACTGGCGGTCAATATTGCGGTAGAACACCAGGTCCGGTGAAGCATCAAGAAAAGATCGCAGAAAAGTCGACTGTTGCTCCAGCTCAATCTGGGTTTTTTCACGACTTGCCATTTCCTCCCTGAGTTTGTCCATCACCTGTTCACGGGCCAGCTCAGCTTTTTTACGATCATTAATTTCCTGATTAAGCTGCTGAATATTTTCTTTCAATTGCTGATTAAGCTGTAAGTCACGCTTGCGCATTTCTTCCAGCTTATCCACCAGCCTTTCCAGGCGCTGACGCGAGTCTTCCAGCTGATCGACCACCACAGATAAAAAGTAGACAGCCCACGGGGTAATTAATAAGCCAAAAAATACCGACCGGACCACATCGATACTCTCTACGCGGCCCTGTAATACCAGCGTGACCGCCATCTGAACGATCATCGCCAGCACGACCAGCGCAGAAGCCAGAAGTAATGAAAAACGGATCAGGCCAAGTTTGACCATAAGATCCACGTAATATTGTGCTAACAGTCTTATTTGTTTCATAACGCGCTCCCGGACAATGACCTTCATCATATCCTAAATTGTCAGCCCTGAGAGACACGCCGGAAAATTCCCCGGGATCAATCACAGTTAGCGATTAATTATGGCCGCCTCCGGAGGCATACTGATACTTTGCCGCAACCGCCGGGTATACCGCCCCGCCCCGAAGATAAATATAAATTCATATTTGATGAATCAATAATCAGGAAAGAGTTGATTAATTTTATTAATATCCCGCCCGGGGGAATGCAAAAAAACATTGATAAAAAAAAACAGATACATCATATGAGTTTACCTAATATTCCAGCACTTTATGCTGAGAATTACCCCGGCACCAGCATGGTGCAGGCTCAGGGGCAGCGCACTATAGTGAGACAGCTCACACTTCACTGGCTGGTAATATCAGAGCCCGCCGACAGCTCTCTGATATAAATCTATAATAATCATAACGATAGTTATTAATCAGTGACCGGTACTGAAAAAACGCCACTATTTGACCTGACTTAACTTTCCCGATAAGTTGGAAATCCACTGGAAGCTTTCTGTGCGGATCCACTGTCCGCCATATTTATGCAGTAGCAGAGGTTCCCTGTAGCAAGTTCCCGGCACTTGTCACATCGACGAAACCAGTCCTGGCTGTAAGGGCGAAAAACGAATGTCCGCGTAACCCGCACATTCACTATTACGCCTGCACTGAGCCTGTCTGAATGCCGGAATAATAAGGGTCTATAGAGCCCGGGGAGGTTCACTAAATGTTGTATGATAAATCCCTTGAAAAGGATAACTGTGGTTTTGGTCTTATCGCCCATATAGAAGGTGAACCCAGCCATAAAGTAGTACGTACTGCCATTCACGCCCTTGCCAGAATGCAGCATCGCGGTGCAATCCTGGCTGACGGTAAAACCGGCGATGGCTGCGGACTGTTATTACAAAAACCGGACCGTTTTTTCCGCGTCGTCGCAGAAGAAAAAGGCTGGCGTCTGGCGAAAAACTACGCCGTCGGAATGTTGTTTTTCAGCACCGATGAGGCTAAAGCCAGTGCCGCCCGTCAAATTGTCGAAGAAGAACTCGTTCGCGAAACGCTTTCTGTCGCGGGCTGGCGTGAAGTACCGACCAATCAGGACGTACTGGGTGAAATTGCCCTCTCCTCGTTACCTGATATCCGGCAGGTCTTTATTAACGCCCCTGCAGGCTGGCGTCCGCGGGATATGGAACGTCGCCTGTATATGGCCCGCCGTCGGATAGAAAAACGGGTTGAAGCACTGAATGACAGTGATTTCTATGTCTGTAGTTTCTCCAACCAGGTGAATATCTACAAAGGGTTGTGCATGCCTGCAGACCTGCCACGTTTCTATCTGGATTTGGCAGATTTACGTCTGGAATCAGCAATTTGCCTTTTCCATCAGCGTTTCTCAACCAACACAGTGCCCCGCTGGCCGCTGGCGCAGCCTTTCCGTTATATGGCACATAACGGCGAAATTAATACCATTGCCGGTAACCGTCAGTGGGCTCGGGCGCGTGCATATAAATTCAATACACCACTGATCCCGGATTTGCAGGCCGCTGCGCCGTTTGTCAATGAAACCGGTTCAGACTCCAGCTCAATGGATAATATGCTGGAACTGTTTCTGAGTGGCGGGATGGACCTGATTCGTGCCATGCGTTTACTGGTACCGCCAGCCTGGCAGAATAATCCGGATATGGATCCTGAGTTACGTGCCTTTTTCGATTTTAATTCCATGCATATGGAGCCCTGGGATGGCCCGGCAGGGATTGTCATGTCTGACGGTCGCTACGCAGCCTGTAACCTGGACCGCAATGGTTTACGCCCGGCACGCTATGTGATCACCAAAGATAAACTGATTACCTGCGCCTCTGAAGTCGGGATTTGGGATTACCAGCCGGATGAAGTGGTCGAAAAAGGTCGCGTCGGTCCCGGCGAATTAATGGTAATTGATACCCGTGAAGGGCGAATCCTGCATTCCGCTGAAACGGATAATGACCTGAAAAGCCGCCATCCTTATAAAGAATGGATGGAGAAAAACGTTAAACGCCTGGTACCGTTCGAAGAGCTTTCTGAACAACAGGTGGGCAGCCGTCAGCTGTCTGATGCCATGCTGGCGACTTATCACAAGCAATTCGGCTACAGCAGCGAAGAACTGGATACTGTACTGCGGGTACTGGGTGAAAATGGCCAGGAAGCCGTCGGATCTATGGGTGACGATACTCCGTTTGCCGTACTTTCAAGTCGTCCGCGGATCATTTATGACTATTTCCGCCAGCAATTTGCGCAAGTCACTAACCCGCCGATTGACCCGTTGCGGGAAAACCACGTGATGTCACTGGCGACTTGTATCGGTCAGGAGATGAATGTCTTTTGTGAAGCAGAAGGCCAGGCGCACCGGGTCAGCTTTAAATCACCGATCCTGCTCTATTCTGATTTTACCCAGCTGACCACGCTGGAAGGTAAATATTACCGTGCAGATACCCTTGACTGTACCTTTGAGCCTGAAACCGAAACTCTGGAACAGGCCATTCACCGGCTGAATGACCAGGCCGAAGAGCTGGTCCGCCAGGGGACGGTATTACTGGTGCTTTCTGACCGTCAGATCAGTGCCGGTCGTCTGCCGGTTCCGGCCCCGATGATTGTCGGTGCAGTCCAGACACGGCTGGTAGAAAAAAATCTGCGTTGTGATGCCAATATCATCGTCGAAACGGCGTCTGCCCGTGACCCCCACCATTTTGCCGTGTTGTTTGGTTTCGGAGCGACAGCGGTCTACCCGTGGCTGGCTTATGAATCTCTGGCACAGATGTCAGACCGCCGGGTGATCGCAAAAGATTACCGCGCGGTAATGCTGAATTATCGTAACGGGATAAATAAAGGGCTGTATAAGATTATGTCCAAAATGGGCATTTCGACTATCGCCTCTTATCGTTGCTCTAAACTTTTTGAAGCGGTCGGGTTACATCAGGATGTGACACGTCTGTGCTTCCAGAATGTTACCAGCCGTATTGCCGGTGCCAGTTTTGATGACTTCCAACAGGACCTGGTCAACCTGGCGAAACGGGCATGGCTGCAGCGTAAAACGCTGGATCATGGCGGTTTGCTGAAATATGTTCATGGCGGTGAGTACCATGCCTATAATCCTGATGTAGTGAATACGCTGCAGCAGGCAGTACAGAGTGGTGAATATAGCGATTATCAGCAGTATTCGGCTCTGGTAAATAACCGCCCGGTAGCAACCTTCCGTGACCTTCTGCAGCTGCAACCCGGAACAAGTACACTGAGCATTGACGATGTTGAACCGGCCAGCGAGCTGTACAAACGTTTTGATACTGCCGCAATGTCGATTGGCGCATTAAGTCCGGAAGCCCATGAATCCCTGGCAGAAGCCATGAACAGTATTGGCGGATTCTCTAACTCCGGAGAAGGTGGCGAAGATCCGGCACGCTACGGCACCGGTAAAGTCTCACGTATCAAGCAGGTAGCTTCCGGACGTTTCGGTGTCACCCCCGCTTATCTGGTGAATGCAGATGTTATTCAGATCAAGGTTGCTCAGGGGGCCAAACCGGGAGAAGGCGGACAGCTGCCGGGCGATAAGGTCACACCTTATATTGCCAGACTGCGTTACTCAGTGCCGGGTGTTACTCTGATTTCGCCGCCACCCCATCACGATATCTATTCAATCGAAGATTTAGCCCAGCTGATTTTCGATTTGAAGCAGGTCAACCCGCAGGCGATGATTTCCGTCAAACTGGTTTCAGAGCCTGGTGTCGGTACCATTGCGACAGGTGTCGCCAAAGCCTATGCCGACCTTATTACCGTTGCCGGTTACGATGGCGGTACCGGTGCCAGCCCGCTGACGTCGGTGAAGTATGCCGGCTGCCCGTGGGAGCTGGGATTAGTGGAAACCCAGCAGGCTCTGGTCGCGAATGGCTTACGTCATAAAATTCGTCTGCAGGTAGATGGCGGCCTTAAGACCGGGCTGGACATTATTAAAGCGGCGATTCTCGGCGCAGAAAGTTTCGGCTTCGGTACCGGCCCGATGGTTGCTCTGGGCTGTAAATATTTGCGTATTTGCCACCTGAATAACTGTGCGACGGGTGTGGCCACTCAGGATGATAAACTACGTAAAAACCACTATCACGGCCTGCCGTTCAAAGTGACCAATTACTTTGAATTTATTGCCCGTGAGACCCGTGAAATTATGGCTTCACTGGGAGTGACCCGGTTGACCGACCTGATTGGTCGCACTGAGCTGCTCAAAGAGCTGGACGGATTTACCGCGAAGCAACAGAAGCTCGACCTGTCATCACTGCTGAAAATCGCCGAGCCAATGCCCGGTAAAGCGGTGCACTGTACTGAGAGTAACCCGCCATTCGATAAGGGGTTGTTAAATAAGGCCTTACTGGAACAGGCATTACCGTTTATTGAACAGAGACAAAGTAAGACCTTTTACTTTGATATCCGCAATACGGACCGTTCAGTAGGTGCGATGTTATCCGGCGCTATCGCCCGTATTCACGGTGATCAAGGCCTGGCTGCTGATCCTGTCCGCGTGCACCTTGCCGGGACTGCCGGACAAAGTTTCGGGGTATGGAATGCCGGCGGACTGGAAATGATCCTGACAGGCGACGCTAACGATTACGTCGGTAAAGGTATGGCCGGCGGTCTGCTGGCAATCCGTCCGCCGATGGGATCGGCGTTCCGCAGTGCCGAGGCCACCATCGCAGGTAATACCTGCCTGTACGGAGCCACCGGCGGTAAATTATTTGCCGCCGGCCGCGCAGGTGAACGGTATGCGGTTCGTAACTCCGGGGCAATTACGGTGGTTGAAGGGATCGGTGATAACGGCTGCGAATATATGACCGGTGGTATTGTCTGTGTGCTGGGCCGTACCGGTGTCAACTTTGGGGCCGGGATGACCGGTGGATTCGCGTATGTTCTCGATGAAGACGGTGAATTTCGCAAGCGTGTGAATACAGAGTTGGTAGAAGTGCTGGATGTTGAGCAACTGCCAATCCATGAAGAACATCTGCGCGGACTGATCACTGAACATGTTCAGTGCACACAATCGGTCCGTGGTGAAGAAATGCTGGCCAACTGGCCGCAGTGGTCTTCAAAATTCACCCTGGTAAAACCTAAGTCCAGTGATGTAAAAGCATTGCTGGGTCACCGCAGTCGTTCCGCAGCAGAGCTGCGGGTTCAGGCGCAGTAAGAGGTCACGATGAGTCAGAACGTTTATCAATTTATCGACTTGCAGCGCGTTGATCCGCCAAAAAAACCGCTGAAGATCAGGAAAATTGAGTTTGTAGAAATTTACGAACCCTTTTCTGAGGGCCAGGTCAAAGCGCAGGCCGACCGCTGTCTGGCTTGTGGTAATCCCTATTGTGAATGGAAGTGTCCGGTTCACAACTATATTCCTGACTGGCTGAAACTGGCGAATGAAGGCCGGATCATGGAAGCTGCGGATTTGTCACACCAGACTAATAGCCTGCCTGAGGTCTGCGGGCGGGTATGCCCGCAGGACAGACTATGCGAAGGATCCTGTACGCTGAATAATGAGTTTGGGGCTGTCACCATCGGTAACATTGAGCGTTATATCAATGATAAAGCGATGGAAATGGGCTGGAAGCCGGATATGTCACACGTCACCCCGACAGGTAAACGTGTGGCTATCATCGGTGCCGGTCCGGCCGGACTGGCCTGTGCTGATGTCCTGACCCGTAACGGTGTTAAAGCCGTGGTATACGATCGTCACCCGGAAATTGGCGGATTGCTGACGTTTGGTATCCCTTCTTTTAAATTAGAAAAAGAAGTGATGATAAAACGGCGCGAATTGTTCACTGAGATGGGTATTGAATTCCGGCTGAATACAGAAATCGGCCGTGATGTTCACCTGAATACCCTGATGGTCGAGTATGATTCAGTATTCCTCGGCGTGGGAACCTATCAGTCAATGCGTGGCGGGCTTGAAAATGAATCTGCCCCCGGAGTATATGATGCGCTGCCATTTCTGATTGCCAATACCCGTCATACCATGGGCTTCGCTGCTCTCGATGACCAGCCCTATATTTCCATGCAGGGCAAACGCGTGGTGGTTCTGGGGGGCGGTGATACAGCGATGGACTGTGTACGCACGTCGATTCGTCAGGGCGCCAGTCACGTCATCTGTGCCTATCGTCGTGATGAAGAAAATATGCCGGGCTCCAAACGGGAAGTTAAAAATGCCCGTGAAGAGGGCGCAGAGTTTCAGTTTAACCTGCAGCCTCTGGGGGTGGAGATTAATGGCAATGGCCGTGTCTGTGGCGTGAAAATGGCCCGCACCGAGATGGGACCACCGGATGCTGCCGGACGCCGCCGGGCTGAGATTGTCGCAGGTTCGGAACATATCATCCCGGCAGATGCGGTAGTTATGGCGTTCGGTTTCCGTCCGCACAAAATGGAATGGCTGAGTGATTTCAGTGTAGAGCTTGATGCTCAGGGACGGATCATTGCTGCTGAAGGCAGTGATAACCCTTTCCAGACCAGTAACCCTAAAATCTTTGCCGGGGGCGATGCCGTCCGCGGGTCTGACCTGGTCGTCACCGCTATCGCAGAAGGTCGTAAAGCCGCTGAAGGTATTATGGACTTCCTCGAAGTGTAGTCATATACAGAGTATTCATGTGAAAAGGCACAATCATGTGCCTTTTTTTATTGCCTGTGACCCGTCCTGAATAGCCGTTTTTACTGTCAAATACTGCTGTACAGATGGCAGAGAGGAACCGTAGCCGTGCATCTCCCTCAGCAGCCCTGTCCTTATGCCCGGATAAAAAAACCGGCCATACTGGAATATGGCCGGCTTCAGAGAATATCTGTTGATATCAGCAGAATGTCGCGGGTTATTTCACGACCCGTAAAGCCGGACGGCCACCGCGCGGAGGCTGAGGAGGCTCATTATCGTCGTCGGTGTCTGCCTCAACAGCTTCAGCTTCATCCGGCCGATCACCGTCAATGACAGACATAACAGGATCAGCAGTAGCCATTTGTGAGGCGGCTCCTTCTTCTGACTCATAAGCCGGTTCAGGTTCAAACATCGTTCCGGCACCATTTTCCCGTGCGTAGATAGCCATAACAGCAATCATAGGTACCACTACCTGACGCGGCACCCCGCCGAAGCGGGCATTAAAATGGACTTCTTCGTTAGTCAGTTCCAGATTACCGACCGCACGTGGTGCAATATTCAGGACAATCTGCCCGTCCCTTGCATATTCCAGCGGAACCATCACTCCCGGCAGATTAATATCAACCACCAGATGCGGGGTCAGATCGTTATCCAGTAACCAGTCATAGAAAGCACGCAGCAGATAAGGACGACGTGCCGTCATTTCTGTCATTTCCATAATCAACCCCGGAAGTGCAGGCGCATTTCACGTTCAGCTTCGGTCAGGGAAGCCAGGAAAGAATCACGTTCAAATACGCGGGTCATATAACCTTTAAGTTCTTTCGAGCCTGCGCCACTCAGGTCAACACCCATGGACGGCAGACGCCACAGCAGCGGCGCAAGATAGCAATCAACCAGGCTGAATTCTTCACTCATAAAGAACGGCGTACGGGAGAATAATGGTGCAATGGCCAGCAGCTGTTCACGCAGCTGTTTACGGGCATCATCTGCTTCCTGAGCCGTACCGTTTTCGATCCGGAACATCAGGCTATACCAGTCCTGTTCGATACGGTGCATCATTAAACGGCTTTCACCACGGGCCACCGGGTAAACCGGCATTAATGGCGGGTGGGGAAAACGTTCATCCAGATATTCCATGATAATATGGGACTGGTACAGAGTAAGCTCACGGTCAACAAGAGTCGGTACCGTACAATACGGATTCAGATCAATCAGATCCTGTGGAAGGTTATCCATATCGACCTGTTCAATCTCCACACTAACGCCTTTTTCAGCCAGTACAATACGTACCTGGTGACTGAAAATATCAGTGAGTCCGGAAAACAGTGTCATTACCGAACGTTTGTTGGCAGCGACAGCCATGAAAACCTCCACTTTGCTCAAAAAGATACTGCGAATAGTCAACCACAGCCGACTAGCCAGTAAACATGGCGCTTGCAACCTGTGCTGATGCGTTGTTTTCAACTGTTGCCTGAATTGAGCGCATCGCTTAACTGCTGACAAGCATAAATTAGTTCGCTAGTTTATCAGATCTTCGCCTGTTTGTGGCGGGTGATTAAAGATTTGCCAATAAAATGCCTGAAACAACAGAAAAACAGAGGATAAAAACACAAAAAACCCGCCGAAGCGGGTTTTTGATGCCAATTGCGATGCTGCATAAGCAGCAAACAATTAACGTTTGGAGAACTGTGGACGACGACGTGCTTTACGCAGACCGACTTTCTTACGTTCAACTTTACGTGCATCACGGGTAACAAAGCCCGCTTTGCGCAGTTCTGAACGCAGAGATTCGTCATACTCCATCAGAGCGCGTGTGATACCGTGACGGATCGCACCAGCCTGACCAGAGATACCACCACCTTTAACAGTGATGTACAGATCAAATTTTCCAACCATATCGATCAGTTCCAGCGGCTGACGCACGACCATACGTGCAGTCTCACGACCGAAATACTGCTCTAAAGAGCGCTGATTGATAACGATGTTACCGCTTCCCGGCTTGATAAAGACGCGAGCGGAGGAGCTTTTGCGGCGACCTGTGCCGTAGTTTTGAGTTTCAGCCATTGCCTGTAATCCCGATTAAATGTCAAGAACTTGCGGTTGCTGTGCCGCATGGTTGTGCTCGTTACCTGCGTAAACTTTCAGTTTACGGTACATAGCACGACCCAGCGGGCCTTTTGGCAGCATGCCTTTAACCGCGATTTCAATCACACGCTCAGGACGGCGAGCAATCATCTCTTCGAAGGTCGCTTGCTTGATACCACCGATGTGGCCGGTGTGATGGTAATAAATTTTATCGCTACGCTTGTTGCCGGTAACAGCAACTTTATCAGCGTTCAGAACGATAATATAATCACCGGTATCAACATGCGGAGTGTATTCCGCTTTATGCTTACCACGCAGACGACGAGCCAGTTCAGTCGCTAAACGACCTAAAGTTTTGCCTGTCGCGTCAACAACATACCAGTCACGCTGGACGGTTTCTGGTTTAGCTGTAAAAGTTTTCATTGAAAAGCTTACCCAAATATAAGTTACACGTTGGTGAAATCCCAAACGCTTAAGTAAACGATTGAGGCTCACACGACCATTTTGCCAGCAAGCCTACCCCTTCGGATAGAGTTACCGGATCACAAAGGTTTTTGGGAAAAAAAACCATTTGCCGTAACGTGGGGTCGCAAGATTATAGAGAAGTCACCGCGAAAGGTCGACTCTTTTTGCGATAAAATTGCGCTCCCTCTTCCCGGCATTCGCATTCAGGGCAAATGAGGGCGGCGCAGAAACTCTTCACTTTGCATTTCCTGCAAACGTGAAAGGCAACGCTGGTATTCAAATTTCAGCTGGTTGCCGGCATAAATCTCTTCCAACGCTGCTTCTGCACTGACGATCAGTTTAACATGTCGTTCGTAAAACTCATCGACTAATGCCAAAAATCGTCTGGCCTGATCTTCCTGAGCATAATTCATCACCGGTACATTAAATAACAATACACTGTGATAATGGCGGGAAAGCTCAATGTAATCCATCTGACTGCGCCCCTCACCGCACAGGGTAATAAAGTCCAGCGCGACCACACCATGTGCCGATTTCAGAGTTTGCATCTGACGATGATTGACTTCCAGTACCGGTGATTCCGCCGTCTGATAGTCACACCCGGCCAGTGATCCAAACATTGAAACCATCTCTTCCGTGGTCTGTGTGTTCAGAGGGGTTTTCCATAAATGTGCAGAAGTCAGGGTACGTAAACGGTAATCGATCCCCGCATCGACATTCATAATTTCACAATGGCGATTGATCTGCTCAATTGCCGGTAAAAAACGCGCCCGTTGCAGACCATTACGGTAAAGCTGGTCCGGGGGGATATTTGAAGTTGCTACCAGGGTAATCCCCCGTTCAAACAGCGCTTCCATCAGGGTACCAAGCAGCATCGCGTCAGTAATGTCCGAAACAAAAAACTCATCAAAGCACAGTATATCGGCCTGTGTTTTAAAACGGTCAGCAATAATCAGTAAAGGGTCACTTTGCCCCTGTAATTCGGTCAGTTGCTGATGTACCCGCTGCATAAAACGATGGAAGTGTAAACGAAGCTTACGTTCACCCGGAATAGACTGAAAAAACAGATCCATAATCCAGGTTTTCCCCCGTCCTACTCCGCCCCACATATACAATCCTGTGACCGGTGCAAGCAGATCTGCTTTTCCTTTACCCAGTAAACCGGATAACCGGCTAAAGACGCCTTTTTTAGGCTGAGTACTGGCAAGACTTTTTTCTGTAAGTAACTGATAAATTTCATCAAGTCGGGTTATTGCAGCCTTTTGTACGTCATCAGGCTGAAAACTACCACGGGTAAGCTCTTGCTGATACAGGGCCAGGGGTGATGTCATTTGTATTTTCTCAGCTGTCCGGAAAAGTCCGTTTGGTGTTATTTGACGAAAAAAAAACCGTTATACAGTACGCCAGGCTGACGCAGGATTCCACTTCCGGAAGATTAACGGGTATAGTGACGGGTATTGAAGTAGGTTATCTTCTTGTTGTTAACTGACTGGCATAAAGAAGAAAACCGTTGTGCCCTGGACAACAACGGAAATGAGGGGAGTTATTATGACCTGGGAATACGGGCTAATCGGATTGGTTGCCGGCCTGATTATTGGTGCCGTCGGCATGCGCTTTGGTAACAGAAAATTACGTGAGCAACGTAACGTACAATATGAGCTGGAAAAATCTAAATCTGAGCTGGAAGACTATCGCAAGGAACTGACCGGACATTTTGCCCGCAGTGCGGAATTACTGGACAATATGGCCCATGATTATCGCCAGCTTTATCAGCATATGGCGAAAGGTTCCAGTGATCTGCTGCCGGATTTGCCCGGAGATCAAAACCCGTTTGCATGGCAGGAAACCGAAGCTGAAGCGGATAACGATCAGGCTCCGGTACAAATCCCGCGGGATTACTCCGAAGGGGCTTCCGGATTACTCAGAAGCGGCCCGGTAAACCAGAAATAATCCTCCGGGCGCTTCAGGCGCCCGGTTTTTTTCTGCTGCTCTCAGCCTCTGGTCTTTGCTTTTAACCGTGAGAATACTTGCATAATGAAAAAACTATCACCGCTATTGCTCGCCATGACGCTAAGTGCCGGGCTAAATCTGTCCCTGACCCCTGCTGCACATGCCAGCCTGCCGGTTAAAGTTCAGGGACAGCAGCTTCCTTCACTGGCACCGATGCTGGCTCAGGTATTACCCTCAGTGGTCAGCGTAAAAGTAAGCGGTATCCAGACCCCTTCAGCTACAGCTCAGCTACCCGGCCCCCTGAAAAAATTCTATGGTCAGCAACCCCCGCAAAATCCGCAGGGCACGCCGTTTGAAGGACTGGGATCAGGGGTAATCATTAATGCCGGAAAAGGCTATATTCTGACCAACTACCATGTTATTAACGGTGCCAGCAAAATCACGGTGCAATTAAGCGACGGCAGTGAGTACAATGCAAAACTGACTGGCAGCGACAGCCAGTCAGATATTGCACTGATTCAGATAAGCAACCCGAAAAATCTGACCCAGATAAAAACCGGTAATTCAGACCAGTTACAGGTAGGCGATTTTGCGGTTGCTATCGGTAATCCGTATGGTTTAGGTCAGACGGCAACTTCCGGGATCATTTCAGCCCTTGGCCGTAGCGGGTTAAATATCGAAGGACTGGAGAATTTTATTCAGACTGATGCCGCCATTAACCGGGGTAACTCCGGCGGGGCACTGGTGAATCTACGCGGTGAGCTAATCGGTATCAATACGGCCATTCTGGCTTCGGGTGGCGGTAACATTGGTATTGGCTTTGCGATTCCCGGTAATATGGCCCTTAATATCGCCGACCAACTAATAAAATATGGTCAGGTAAAACGGGGACAGTTGGGCATTAAAGGTACTGAACTCACGGCTGATATGGCAAAAGCGTTCAGGGTTAATGTCAATCACGGAGCCTTTGTTGCGCAGGTTTTGCCAGGTTCGGCGGCCGAAAAAGCCGGTATAAAAGCCGGTGATATCATCACAACACTCAATGATAAGGCAATTTCCGGTTTTGGCGAACTCAGGGCCAAAGTAGCAACCAGTGCCCCCGGGGAACGGGTACGCCTCGGCCTGCTGCGCGACGGCAAGCCACTGAACCTGGTGGTAACTCTGGACCAGAGCACAGCGTCTCAGCCGGTGACAAAAGAATTATCACTCCCTGCCTTACAGGGTGCTGAGTTCGGCGACGGACAAACAGCGGCCAAAGAGAAAGGTATACAAGTACTGAGTGTAAGCCCGCAAAGTGCTGCGGCACAGACGGGGTTCCGGCCCGGTGATGTTATCGTCAGTATTAACCACCAGCGTGTGCAAAGCCTGGAAGCTCTGAAAAAAGTACTCGACACGAAGCCAGACGTGATTGCATTAAATGTGATCCGCGGTAAAGAGAGTATCTATCTGTTAATGCGTTAGAAAAACGCAAATGACGCGGGCACAAGCGAATACCTGTGCCCGCTGTTATCGTGTTATCCTTAACCATCCTTTCCCGGCAATTATACTATCGGTATGCTACTCAAATTATTACGTTCAGTGATTATCGGCCTTATTGTGGCAGTGGTAATACTGCTGGCTATGCCTGAATACCATGTCGGCAGCCGCCTGCTGGCGTTAGTTAATCATTCAGATACCAGTACCGAAGAACCTATCGTCAGTTTCAGTCAGGGTGTCCGGCGTGCAGCTCCGGCAGTGGTCAATGTCTATAACCGTAATACCCAGACCGACAACAGCCACGGGATCACCACGCTGGGTTCCGGGGTGATCATGAACAATAAAGGCTATATCCTGACGAATAAGCATGTGATTAATAATGCTGACCAGATTATTGTAGCATTGCAGGATGGCCGGTTTTATGAGGCGACGCTGGTGGGGTCCGATGCAATGACTGACCTTGCGGTACTGAAAATCTCTGCCACCAATTTACCGGTTATTCCGATTAATTCGCAGCGTATTCCACATATCGGCGATGTCGTGATGGCGATCGGCAATCCTTATAACCTGGGACAGACAGTCACCCAGGGCATTATCAGTGCCACAGGACGGGTAGGACTGAGCTCTTCCGGCCGGCAAAATTTCCTGCAAACAGATGCATCGATCAATCAGGGAAATTCTGGTGGCGCATTAATTAATTCCCGCGGAGAACTGATGGGGATAAATACACTGACCTTTGACAAAAGCAGTGACGGAGAAACGCCCGAAGGCATCGGCTTCGCTATACCCACAGCACTGGCAACCCAGATTATGGATAAACTCATCCGTTATGGCCGTGTAATACGTGGCTTTATCGGTATTACGGCGCGGGAGATCCCGGCGCTTAATGGTCACGGAAACTCAGTGGATAAGATACAAGGAATTATCGTAAGTAAAGTCGCCCCCGGCGGGCCTGCTGAGCTGGCGGGTATTCAGGCCAACGATCTGCTGCTGAGTGTTAATGGCAAACCGGCTATTTCTGCCCAGGAGACGATGGATCAGGTGGCTGAGATCCGTCCGGGGTCAGTGGTCCAGGTCCGGCTGCTGCGTAACGATAAACAACTGACTATCCCGGTAACTCTCCGTGAATTTCCGCAAGATACCCCGGCAGTGAACTAATTAGTATTCAATAGCAGCCAGTCACAACCCTGTGCTGGCTGCACTCTCTGTCCCAGCCTGGTAATCCGCGACCTGTTTCATCATTGTCTGACTTTTTATCCAGATTAACCCCCACTTATCCGGCCGGCACTGTCCATTATTTTCACTGTCAACGCCCTGCAGACAGCAGAGCGAATACGCTATCCTTCGGTCAGCTACAATATAAAAAACTGCGAAAAAATGCTTATTTAGTAATTTGGACTCTCAGGGTTTTATTTGTTAGAATCCGCGCCTTGTATTATCCCGCCCCTTGATACCAACACCACGCATTGCATAAAAATTCATCCAGGTGCATAATAATGTAATTGTCTCTGCGGGATCCTCTTTAAACAAACATGGTAGCCTATGCGAACCACCTCTAAACAAGAAGATTTAATCAGGGCTTTTAAAGCACTGCTAAAAGAAGAAAAGTTTAGTTCTCAGGGTGAGATTGTTGTTGCTCTGCAGGACGATGGCTTTACTAACATTAACCAGTCTAAAGTCTCAAGGATGCTGACCAAATTCGGCGCAGTACGTACCCGTAATGCAAAAATGGAGATGGTCTATTGTCTCCCCGCTGAACTTGGCGTACCGACCACCAGCAGTCCGCTCAAAAACCTGGTATTAGATATTGATTATAACGATGCACTGATTGTTATTCATACCAGTCCTGGTGCGGCACAATTGATTGCAAGATTACTTGATTCATTAGGAAAAGCGGAAGGGATCCTCGGTACCATTGCCGGCGATGACACTATTTTCGTAACCCCTTCCAGAAGCTTTACCGTGAAAAAACTCTACGACGCCATTCTGACGTTGTTTGAACAAGAGCTCTGAGTCTCTGTCCCCCGGCCTCAGCCGGATGTCGGGGGGAATAAAGGCTTTCTGCTTTCTGCTTTCTGCTTTCTGCTTTCTGCTTTCTGCTTTCTGCTTTCTGCTTTCTGCTTTCTGCTTTCTGCAGAGATAATCACTCAGGAAACTATGAAGCCAGCATTACACATCAACCAAACAGCACAAATTGATAAATTGTTATATGCCTATGTTTTAAATGTAAAAATAACATCATTGTTTAAAACATGGTCATCTTTTAGTTGAATTTGTTATAAAAAATATCAGGTAAACGGTTACATTTGAAAAAACATTATTAGCAATGTATTAATTTCTTACGTTACCAGACCTATAATGCGCTTCGTGATCTGAATCACAAAAATGAATAAATCAACGAGGAATAAATTGTGAGTATAAAAGCCGGTCTGGCTATGATGGGTGTACTTTCCGCACTGTCGTTTGGTGTATCTGCTGCACAATCAGTAACCAGCGAACAAGCACAAGCGATGCAGTCTATCGGTGTTATCTCTGTCAGTGGTCTGGACGCTTCTCCTTCTGAGATCAGTGAACAATTAAGTCATAAAGCAGATGCAATGGGAGCAACGGCCTACCGTATCACGGAAGCCTATATGAACGGTAATTATCACGAGACTGCAAGTATCTACAAATAATAAAAGCAGATATGTTAAATTTTCACCTGTGAAATAGCGTCAGTTATTATCTTACTGAGCAGGTTTATCAATACGTCAAAAGTAAGCAATGTTGTTTATAGAATAACGATATTCAGGAGGAATGGTATTTATTACCTTCGGTAAATATAAAAACACCTCAATATCGTAGCCGGACAGGGAACGTCGGCAAGAATAGTAATCATCAGTAAAGAATCATAATAAAGTTAATTCTTCGGGGCTGCTCCGGGAATTACATAAAGAACCATCGTAACGTCATATTAGCCCCCTTGTCAGGGGGGCCTTTTTCGGATGCTCAAATCTGCAATGATCTCCGCCAGTAAATCCCGGGGGCAAAGATAATATCAGATATTAATCAGCGTATTTTGATAGCGGGTCAGTATGTCCACCAGCCGGCGAACCGGTTCGGTGACAGATAATGGTGCTGCATATTGCTGTAACTTCTGCTGATAAATATCAAACTCCTGCAATAGCCGCTGGTAATAGTAACGTTTTTTTTCTTCACCGTGTGACGAAATTATCCGGTCTCCCGTATATCTCAGACGACGATGAAATTCTGATAACTCTTCCTGGCAAGGAATATTAGCCTGACGTAATCTCTGATGACTAATAATAAGAGTTAATGCCAGACGGTATTTATTAATATCCCCGGGAAATAAATTAAGCAGCAGGAATAATTGCTGATACAGTGAGGGAAGATGATTTTCCCTGCGTCTGTCAGGGTTAGTTGTTAATGCAGAAACCGCCGCATACATAAACCTGTTCAGTATTTTTCTGCCAGTACGGGCTTTGGATTTATCACGGATTAACAGTATCACCAGCATTGCCAGAAAACAGCCAATCACCTGTCCCAGTGCGTTATCAAGAAAGGTATTAATCCCGAAGCTCATCGGGTTACTCAATACAATGATATTCAGCGTTCCGATAAAAGCCCCGAGGGTGCCTAGCTGCCGGCGCTGGATAAAAATACCCGAGACAAATGCCAGTGCACCAATAATCAGACACAGTAAGAACAGGCTTTGCTGGGTACCCGGCATCAGAAAAACATAATACAGCGCCCCGAGTGGTACTGCGACAGACATCCCGTACAGAAAATCTTTCGCCAGCATCAGCGGGTTAGGTAAACGCATCGCTAATGAAGTGACCACTGCCAGCATCACCATACAGGCACTGCCTGCATTCCAGCCCGAATATAACCAGAATAATGACCCAAGGGCCGTCGCCACAAAGGTACGGATACCGTTAATCATCGCCGGATGCGTTTCGGCAGAGCGTACGTGAACTTCACCTTCCCGTTGCAGGATGGTTTCTTCGATTTTATTAATACGTGCGTTGGTCTGAATACCTTTCATTAATAACAAGTACTCAGACGCAGCCCCGATCCAGCTGCTGAGTGTGACCGGGATATCTGCATTAGTATTCAGTGTCAGCAGACGCCTGAGCTCTTTTAATTGTTTACGCAGATCGACAATATTGCTGACATCCTGCCCGATTAACTCCCGGAAGGAAGCCGGAATATAGTTTTCGCGGGTATTCTGAATAAGGAACGTTTCTGCCGCCTGGGTAATCATGGTCAGTGACAGAGTATGTAACATCTTCATTCGCCGGCTGGCATTTTGCCAGTGGCTGGATTCCATACGTAACTGGCTGCGCATACCGCTGAAAGCACTGGTCCTGCGAACCAAAGTACTCCATGCCTTATCAAGTTCTTCTTTACTGTTATGTCTGACCCCTGACTGCAGCAACTGATACTGAGATAACAGTAATGACTCCACTTCCTGGTCGATAACTTTTTTTATCGAACGGGGAGAAAAGATCATGTCCGCCAGGATGGCGCAGACAATACCAATAATGATTTCACAACACCGTTCTACGGCGAAACGCGGTACCAGCTGCAGTGTACCGCTGGCATTCACTGTCACCACAATAATCAGGGTCGTATAACCTGCCAGTCCCAGCGCATAAGAATTTTCGGCTCGAATAAGGGATGACTGCCAGACACAGAGTCCTGCCCAGGCACAGCAAAGCATCAGCATCACCACCGGTGCCTGTGCGGTAAAAATCATAATGGTCAGGGCGGCAATACAACCGATAAAAGTACCGATAATCCGCAATACCCCACGGTGTCTCAGGGCTCCTGAATAAGGATCACCCCCTGCCGCAAAGGCCTGTCCGCCGGCCACAATTCCGGCTGTCATTACCGCCCAGCGCGGGGTTTCTAAATTACAATAGAAGCCCAGCATCAGCGCTAACAGGATGGCGAAAGTCAGCTTAACCGGGAAACGCAGATACTGAACCATAGCCCCCCCAATCAACCAAATTCTCTTAATCTGTTCAGCATATCTGATACAAAAGAAGGTTTTTCATGGGGACGATCTTTATCACCGGTCACAACGACTGTCGCAGTGGTTCCTGCAGGAAAACGATTACCGGGTTGCTTATCCAGACGGATACGGACCGGTACACGCTGAGCCAGCCTGACCCATTCAAGGTTCGAATCAACCGTTGCCATCCCTTTTGAATCGACAGTACTGCTGCTATTGGTGACCCCGGCAGCAATACTGTCTACGGTACCCCGCAGTACACTATTACTTCCCAGCGGAGTAATCTCGGCGCGGTAGCCCGGTTTAACCCCATCCAGCTTGGTTTCCTCCATATATGCAAGGACATAGAAAGAGTCAGCTTTCACCAGTGCAACAGCAACCGAGCCACGGCTGATAAATTCACCACCGTATACCGTCAGGTTGGTCACCCAGCCATCAGAGGGCGCCCGGATATCAGTACGCGTCAGGTCTATCTGCGCCAAATCACGGGCAGCCGTTGCCTGAGCCAGCTGATGCTCACTGGTCTGCAGATCATTATTCGCCTGCTCTACGGCTTCTTTAGACAGCGCCAGAGTCCCTATTTTATTGCGTCGTGCGGCCTCACGGCGTTTTTCACTGACCACGGCCTGGTAGTAATCCACATTCGCCTGAGCTTCATCTAAGGCTTCCTGAAAGCGCGGACGGTCAACGATAAATAGCGTATCACCTTTTTTCACAAACTGGTTATCACGCACATTAACATCCGTAATCAGGCCGGTGACATCGGGTGAAATCGCCACCACGTCTGCCGCAAACTTAGCATCTCTGGTCCAGGGGGATTCGGTGTAATAAACCCATGCCCTGAAGACAATAATAATGGCAACAATCACCAGAATCAGGGTTATCCCATAGCGTGCGATTTTTCTTATAAGCGTTTTCACTGAAACCTCAGACCATTAAACTGGAGACAAAATAAAAGACACAGCAATACAGCGCTGTGTTAAAAAGAGAAGGATGCCAGACAAGATCATAGATCCCGCTGGGTGTGAGGATCCTTTTCACTACCCAGAACAGCAGCAATGACAGGATCAGCTCGACAAAAATAGGCGGAAAAGATAGCCCAAAAACGACTAAAACCGGATGCACACTCATTTTAAATCCTTTGGAATAAATATCTTACACCCGGCCAACCAGTAACCGATAGTCGTTAACATCAGAGCAAACGTTGCCTGATGGCAGGTTAACCACAAGCCTGTGTCAGAACACATGGATTCGTATAATTTCAGAAGTTACGGTAAGCACATAAATTATCGACCGGATCTCATTATAGTAACGTGTCTGATAGTTAGTTTTCTACATTATGTGACATAAATCACTTTTAAGTCAGAGTTAATAATGGAACGGTTAAAAGGTATGTCAGTTTTTGCGAAGGTTGTCGACCTGGGGTCCTTCACAGCCGCGGCTCGTCAGCTCCGGCAAAGTGTTTCTTCAGTCAGCCAGACAATCGCGAAACTGGAAGATGACTTACAGGTTAAATTACTCAACCGTAGTACCCGCAGTATTGGTTTAACCGAAGCAGGCAGGATTTATTATCAGGGCTGCAAACGGATGCTAAACGAGGCATCGCAGGTCCATGAGCAAATTTATGCGTTTAATAACACGCCAATTGGTATGCTGCGTATCGGCAGTACCACTACCATGGCCCGGAACGTACTGTCACCGATGACAGCCAAACTGCTGAATGACTTCCCGGGACTGAGCGTTAATCTGATCACCGGTAACCCTTCTCCGGATTTGATTGCTCATGGGCTGGATTTAGTGATCAAAGCCGGCAAACTGGAGAATTCGGCTTTATTCTCACGACGGCTGGGAAGTATGCCAATGGTACTCTGTGCATCCGCACATTTTCCGGAACTGCGTAATTTACCGGCCAGCCCCGAAGAATTAGAACGTTTTGTCTGGCTGGAATACAGTGTTTCGCCTTATAACCAATTCAGGCTGATAGCCCCCGACGGTCATCACCTGAAGATGTCGCCGAAAGGACGGTTTGCGACCAATGATCCCCTGACGCTGATTGGCTGGCTGAAAGCCGGTTCGGGGATCGCTTATATGCCGCTGATGTGGGTACTTGATGAAATCAAACGCGGTGAAATTGAGATCCTGTATCCCCGGTATCAGTCGGAACCCCGTCCGGTTTATGCGCTGTTCACCGAACGGGACAAATTACCCCTGAAAGTACAGGTATGTATTGATTATCTGACAGAATACTTCCGGGAAATGGCAGTAAAGTATCAGGAATATCGTGCCAGACTCTGACCCGCATCACTTTATCAGCACTACGGGTCAGCCTCAGAGAGCAAACGCTGCTCAGGCGGTCCCGCCGACGGTCAGTTTATCCAGTTTCAATGTCGGTTGTCCTACGCCAACCGGTACGCTCTGCCCGTCTTTTCCGCAGACACCGACTCCTTTATCCAGCGCCAGGTCATTACCGACCATCGAAACCTGCTGCATCGCTTCGATACCGGAACCAATCAGGGTCGCCCCTTTGACAGGTGAAGTAATCTTTCCTTTTTCGATCAGGTACGTCTCAGAGGTCGAGAATACAAATTTACCGGAAGTAATATCTACCTGACCACCACCAAAGTTTGGCGCATACAGCCCGAATTCAACACTTTCAATAATATCCTGTGGCGTTGATTTCCCTGCCAGCATGTAAGTATTGGTCATCCGTGGCATCGGTAAATTCGCATAAGATTCACGGCGGCCGTTACCGGTCGGTGACACACCCATTAGCCTGGCATTCAGCTTATCCTGCATATAACCTTTAAGAATACCGTTTTCAATCAGTACATTATACTGACCAGGTACGCCTTCATCATCGATGGCCAGAGAGCCACGGCGTCCTGACATGGTGCCATCATCAACAATAGTGCAGAGTTCTGAGGCCACTTGCTGTCCTAGTTTCCCGCTAAAAACCGATGTTCCGCGACGGTTAAAGTCGCCTTCCAGACCATGGCCTACGGCTTCATGCAATAGCACTCCCGGCCATCCTGCACCCAGCACTACCGGCAAGGTACCTGCCGGTGCGGCGATTGCCGAGAGGTTGACCAGAGCCATACGGACCGCCTCTTTTGCCCAGGCATCGGCACGGACATCCCCGTCTTCGTCGGCAAGGAAAAAGTCATAACCGGTACGCGCACCACCACCACTGGCACCACGTTCACGTTTACCCTGGTCCTCGACCTGTACACTGACCGACAATCTGACCAGCGGGCGAATATCTGCCGCCAGAGTACCGTCAGTCGCAGCCACCAGTACCTGTTCATAAACACCTGTCAGACTGACACTGACTTCCTGTACCCGCGGATCAGCTACTCTGGCGACCTTATCCACCCGGTGTAATAAGGCTATTTTATCATCACGGGTCAGGCTATCCAGCGGATTCAGTATCGGATAGCGCGGAGTATGATCCACTTTCGCCAGTGTTTTTATTTTTCCGTTACCCGCTTCACGGACAATACTGCGCGCAGCTTCTGCACTCCGGGTCAGTGCTTTCAGCGTCAGTTGATCGGCATAAGCAAAACCGGTTTTTTCGCCACTGATGGCACGGATGCCCACACCCTGATCGATATTCCACGATCCGTCTTTAATAATACCGTCTTCGAGTACCCAGGATTCATGGTAACTCGACTGAAAGTAAAGGTCGGCATAATCCAGACGGCGTTCTGAAAGCTGGCCTAACCGGGAAAATAGATCCTGCTGTGTAATGTTATTAGCAGTTAGCAGGTGCTCACTTACCAGACTCAGTGTCATCGTTTCTCACTCGTATTATCGCGTTTAGATATAGCCTGCTGTAATTCTGCTCTGTCGTCAAATCTGAGTCATTTCTCAGACCGTGGCTGACGCAGTACTTCTTCTATTTGCGGATCGTCCATCGTGCCACCAATATGATAGCGTAGCAGTGAAATTTTATTCCACAGCGGCGCCAGTACTTTACTGGCGGCAAATACCGCCGCGCCAACCACCGGATTGATCACAAATGCAGTAGCCACGCTGACCGAGGTCGAAAGTTCAGGCGCAACCACCGCTTCAAAGCCTAAGCGCCGTCTGACAAAATCAGCTTTGCCCTGCATAGCAATATCCGCTTCCAGCCCGTCGATCAGCAAATTGTCAGTCTGTAATACCCCGTTTTCAATCCATGCGGTGCCTGAGACCGAATCAAAGTAGAAGCCTTTATTGCTGAAAGTATCTTTAAAATCAAAGCTGAGTTTACGTAATAATGCATCCACGCTCACCAGCCGCAGTAACTGACCGGCTCTGCCGGTGCTGATATTTTCAACCACACCTTTACCAGTGTTCAGCTTCAGTATACCGCTCAGGCTTGAAATGTCCGGTTTCCAGGGGACATTCCGCCAGTGTAAATCATAATCAAGAGTCACAGGAGCTTCCCTGACCGGGGTAGTCACACCAAACCACTGACTGGTCTGACCAATATCCTTACTGCTCAGCTGACCTTTAAGGGCCGAACGCGGAGCCCCCGGAATATTGTCCCATTCTCCGCTGATCTTCAGCCGGGCCTGGCCGGAATCTACCTGGCCATTAGTGAGTACTAACTTGCTTCCTGAGGGGGTCAGGCGACCGGCAACTCTGCCAAAATTCTGCCCGGCAAACCAGCACTGCTGGCAATTCATCTGCAGAGCTGGCCACTGGCTGAAATTGAGTGCCGGGGTATCTGTATCCTGACGATTCAACAGCGTCCCTGATACTGACTGCGGATTGTAATACAGATAATTCAGATCCAGCTGCCATGGCTGACGCTGGTTTATCCGTAACTGACCACGAATTTCTTTACCCGAAGCTGTAACCTGTGTATTCCCCGCAACTGACTGTGACAGGGAGACCGTCAGATCATTCCAATACTGCCCGCCCAGATTCAGTGACTGTGTATGTAACTCTATATTCCCCGGCAGTTTCAGCTGTCCGACAGCTGGCACTGAAGATGGTATTGATTTCGCGGATGACAGGTGATTACTGCCGAATAATGACAGCCATTGTTCACCCTCCAGTGGCGGTAAATTCAGTACCATCGCCCCTGTGGCAGGTAGCGCAGGGATCTTAGTGGTATTATTTTTCCAGATTCCGCGCTCAAGTCGTAGCTCCGGCTCCAGCAGCCAGCGGCTGGTGAAACGCTGAGCGTTACCGGCACTGCCATTCAGAATAAAACTCTGCAGGTCACCCGTCACGTTAACCGAAAACGGGAACTGACCGCCAGCTGGTTTCGATAGCGGAGCAGGTAAGTGACTGCTTACACCACCGGCATCGCCGCTGATGTTCACTTTATAGCTGGCTTCACCGTGATAGGGTAAACGAATATCCACGTTACCCTGCCACGGAAAACGTCCTCTGAGTCGTGAGCGCAGAACATCCGGCAGTACCGTTAATGTTGCCGGAGACCAGACAGATTGCAGACCGACGTTGACGGTAAAGTCGTCTTTTTGTTGCTGAGTGGAAAAACTGAAAGTCACTGGCTGCCCAAACCATGTCGCCTGAACAGGATCACTGCTTAATGCGCCATTGTTATAGCGGAAATTACCACGCAGGTTTTTCAGGGTGGTTTTCAGGGGCCGGATAAATAAATCATTGTGGTTAAATACCACATTTCCGGTGGCTGTCACCGCTTTTCCGTCCAGCGGAATATCCAGATTCAGATGGCCGCTGACATCACCTTTAATCTGTAACTGAGCTAAGGCTGCTGCCAGCGATGTTTCCAGCGGCGTTTGTTTAAAATAGTCATGGATATCGCTGCCGCTGCCGGAGATATCCCCATTAATAATCAGCTTTTCTTTACTGTAGTCCGGAATATCTGCGGTGACATTCGTCGCGACAGCGTTACCGAGCTGTGCCCGCGGTGCTTTCATCCACAGACCGTCGTTAGAAAAATTAAGGTCGATATTCAGGTTTTTGAGCGCCGGCCAGTCCGGCTGGAAGGCATAGGTGGCATCACGTAACGGTACACTGACCTGAAACATCCCTTCGTTATGCCTGAACGGAAAATCATGGGGATTACCGGCAAAAAGCAGTGTCGCATTACGGGTATTCCCCCCTTTAATCGCCCCGCTCAGATAATCGGTCAGCCCTTTCCCCATCAGATGATGGGGAAAATACCGCCAGGCATCTCCGGCATCAGATACACTGATGCCCGCCAGGATATCCAGACGCGGCTGCCCTTTGGCCGACTGTTGATAACGAAAATCACCACCCGCGTTAACCGAACGGGCAACCGCTTTCATATTTTTTCCGTCCAGCAACAAATTCCCCTGCCGGGTATCCCACGTCAGATCCCCGGAAAAAGACTGCATTTCAAGCGGTGCGCGGAACATATCCCCTATCGTGATATTCTGAGGTCCCCCGGCAATCGTCAGCTGGCCATTATCGAAACTGCCACTGCCGCTACCTGATAGTCCGCTGACCGCTGGTACTGACTGGGATTGCTGCCACCCCAGATCATGCCAGCTGGCCTGAAAACGGCTTTGCTGCGGATGCTGTAACGAAAAATCGACCGCCAGTCTATCCACACTGCCCTGAGGCTGCAGTGCCTGCCAGTGTTCGGCAAGCTCAGGTGCCAGCGGAGAAACCAGTGGCATCAGTGGTGCGAGACGCTGTAAATCAAGATGCGTGGCCCGTAACCTGATTTCAGAGGCATCTGCCGCCGGTAGCAGATTGTTCCCTTCAGGCTGCCAGTATAAGGATAAAAGCCCCTGCGGCCAGCGCTGCTGATCCGTTTCCAGCCCCGTCTGAGGGATCGCCAGAGTCCAGCCAGGACCGGACCGGGACAGATGTGCGGTCAGATTATCAACCGTTAACTGATGCTGCTGAGGTCCTGCCTGCCAGAGGGCACTGCCTTTACTCAGCAGTAAATCTCCTGAATCCATAACGCCATCTTTTAAAGTCACCCAGGCATTCAGGCTGAATTTTGCAGTTTGCAGTGTTGTGTTGTCATGCATCCAGCGCCCCAGCCAGGGTTTTACATCAACTGCATCCGCCTGTAACCAGATACGGCCATTATCAATGGTCTGTTTAACATCCCGCAGATCCAGCCTGACTTTCACCACACCATGTTGTCCGGTGAAGCTGCTCAGGCTGACTTCACCCTCAGCACGGTGCCGTTTACGCTCATTAAACCAGGTCAGACTGGGGATGGCCAGTTTGACTATTTGCCCGGACGGGGCGGGAAAGGTAACGCTGCTGTCACGCAGGATAAAGTGGTCAAACTGATGCAAAAAAAGGTTATTCAGCTGTTCGGAAGCCAGATGCCCGCTGCCGGCAGAGGAGGTGGCGGGTAAAGCAGGAAGCGTCAGTTGCAGTTGCCAGAAAGTCAGGTCACGGAATTGCAGACGGGCATGGAGTAATGACTGCCAGACATCAAGTGCCAGCCGGACATGAGAGACTTCCAGTTCGGTGCCATCATCAAGGGTGCTTTGCAGATCTTTGATTTCGATGGCGGGGCCGAAGTTTTCCCAGCGTCCGGTCAGTTCACCGGCGCTCAGGTTGCTGTCAGTGATGGCAGAGACAACTGACATAATACGGGGCCGGTAGTCGTTCATATAAGGCATCAGGATACGTAATCCGCTGATCAGCAACGCAACAATCACTATCAGCGCAGCAACGATCAGCGATAATATCCGGGGCAAACGCCTCACACAATTCTCCTTGAGATGCACTCAGTACACGAATCCGACAATACACAACCAATATGGCTGGCAGATATCCCTGCCCGTCCTGCAGTATAGCCGATCAGCGGCTTAACATCCCCCCGCCAGCGGAGAATACTTCCCCCGTCAGATCAGGGAAGATTACATCATAACCACATCAAACTGTTCGCGGGTGTACAGTGGTTCGGCATGAATTTTGACCTGTTTGCCGATAAAAATTTCCAGCTCAGCCAGTGCGTGAGACTCTTCACTCTTTAATGCCTCACCCACCGCCGGTGAAGCATACACCAGGAAGCGGTCCGTATCGTAGGCATGATGTACGCGGACAATTTCACGCATAATCTCGTAACACACGGTTTCAATCGTTCTGACGGAACCTCGCCCCTGACAGGAGGGACATTGTCCGCAGAGCACATGCTCAAGGCTTTCGCGGGTACGTTTACGGGTCATTTCCACCAGTCCCAGCGCAGAGAAGCCATGAATACCGGTTTTCACCCGGTCACGGCTCAGAGCCCCCTCCAGGGAGTGCAGCACGCGACGGCGATGCTCGCTGTTTGCCATATCAATAAAGTCGATAATAATAATCCCCCCCAGGTTACGTAACCGTAGCTGGCGGGCAATAGCCTGTGTCGCCTCGATATTGGTATTAAAAATCGTCTCTTCGAGATTACGGTGGCCGACAAATGCTCCCGTATTAATATCGATGGTGGTCATGGCTTCAGTCTGGTCGATAATCAGATAACCGCCGGACTTCAGCTCCACTTTACGCTCCAGCGCCCGCTGGATTTCGTTCTCGACATCATACAAGTCAAATACTGGCTGCTTACCGCTGTACAGTTCCAGTTTCTGAGTCACTTCCGGCATATATTCTGCGGTAAATTCCAGCAGTAGCTCGTAGGTCTGACGCGAGTCGATACGGATACGATCTAATTCTGCTTCTGCAAAATCGCGCAAGATCCGCTGTGCCAGCGCCAGCTCACCGTAAAGTAACGAACGGGTCTGATTCCTTTTTTTGCGCTCAGACACTTTACCCCACAGCCGTTTCAGGAATGCCGCATCCCGCGCCAGCTCTGTTTCACCGACGCCTTCTGCCGCCGTGCGGATAATAAAACCGCCGTTTTCGTCACAATAGTCTGCAACGACATTTTTCAGCCGCTCCCGTTCCTGCTCGCTTTCTATGCGCTGAGAAACACCGACATGAGAAGCCCCTGGCATAAAAACCAGATAGCGCGACGGTAAGGTTATATCCGTGGTGAGCCGTGCACCCTTGGTACCCAGCGGATCTTTCACCACCTGTACCATCAGGTCCTGTCCCTGGCGTACCAGTTCGCCAATATCACGGACATTAAATTTTTTCTGTTCTTCGCCGGCAACACACTCAGTATGGGGCATAATGTCCGACGCGTGCAGGAATGCCGCCTTTTCCAGACCAATATCAACAAATGCCGCCTGCATACCAGGTAACACCCGGCTGACCCTGCCCTTATAAATATTACCCGCTATCCCCCGTTTGGATTCCCTGTCAATATGGATTTCCTGCAGGATACCGCCATCAATATAGGCAACCCGTGTCTCCGAAGGAGTCACATTTACAAGTAATTCAGCCGTCATGATTATCCTTTTCCGCCGCTAACTTTTGTAACTGCCCGAGTAATTCTTCCGTCTCAACCAACGGAAGTCCGACCACCGCGTGATAACTGCCAGCGATAGAGCGGACAAAGCGCCCCCCTTTGCCCTGAATGCCATAAGCACCGGCTTTATCCATCGGTTCTCCGCTGGCAATATACTGATCAATATCTTCCGTGCTGAGCTGACGAAAGGTAACCTCAGTAATGACTTTACTGGTCAGAGAAAATTGCCGGTTTGCCACAGTAACCGCCGTTATCACCTGATGCGTTTTTCCAGAAAGCATCGCCAGCATCTGTCGGGCATGGACTTCATCACGTGGCTTTTCCAGCACTCTGCCTTCAGTCACTACGATGGTATCCGCGCCAATCACCGGTAAGTCCTGCGGTGCAATACGGACACCGGCTTGTGCCTTATCGACCGACAAACGACACACATAATCCTGCGGAGATTCGTCCTGATGACGGCACTCTTCAACGTCAGTCACTAAACGAGCAAAAGTAAGCCCTGACAGGGCCAGCAGTTCCTGACGCCACGGAGAACCGGAAGCAAGATATAAGCTGTGCATAGGGTTCCTTACTGAACAGCAAACTGATAACGAATTTTACGCATCAGCAAAAATAACCACGGCCAGAGAATACCGTTAACCAGCCCACCCCAGAAAATTTCCGGACGAAAGGCAACATCGCTGACCATAAATTCTGCCCAGAACACCACGACATCGACAAACAACGACAATACCGTCACCATGCAGGCCTGTTGCCAGAGGGCGAGATTACGGAATAGCTGAAATTTGTAAGCCACCAGATAGGCGACCAGACTTAATGCCAGTGCACGGACACCGAGGGTCGAACCAACAATAAGGTCCATTACCGCCCCGAGGAAAAAACCCGTCCCCACATTCACTCTGTGGGGTAAAGCCAGTACCCAGTACAGCAGAATAAGCAGTACCCATGATGGCCGGAACATATAAATTTGCTCCGGCCACGGCATCACTTCCAGCATCAGAGCAATAATAAAAGATAGCCAGATGACCCAGCGGCCCTGGCTGCGGTAACGGCTGCTCAAGGACGTTCTCCACGCACAGTATCTGCTGATGGCGTGGTGCTGGTGCTGCCGGTGCCGGCTGAATAATCACTGGTGGCCGTCTTACCTGCTTCACCTGCCGGTGGCAGTACCTGTGGCATCATTTGCATCAGTCGCTGATCCGCCGCCTGATGTACCGCTTCCGGCGTTACTGAATTGCTGTCTGTATCACCCGCGCCCCACAGCAACAACAGGTAACGCAGACGCTGTAACCCGGCCGTCGGCCTGGCCTGAATAATTGTTGCTGCCTGTCTGGTGTCCACTGTTACCGAAGAGACAACGGCCACCGGATATCCTTCAGGAAAACGCCCGCCCAGCCCGGAGCTGACTAACATATCACCCACCCGGATATCAGGGGTACCGGACATATTTTCCAGTTGCAGACTTTCTGAACACCCGGTCCCGGAGGCGATAGCACGGACATCATTACGTAATACCTGAACCGGTAAAGCATGGGATGCATCGCAAATCAGCATCACCCGGCTGCTGAATTTTCCGACAGAGACCACCTGACCGACGACGCCTTTATCACTAATCACCGGCTGACCTTCATAAACCCCGCTATCACTGCCCCGGTCAATGATCACCTGGTCACTGTAAGGATCTGCCCCGGCGGAGATCACCTGAGTAATCATTTTACGCTCACCCGGACGCAAGGGGGAACCGAGCAGCTCCCGCAGCCGGATATTTTCTTCTTTATACTGATCCAGCAGCAGCAACTGGCTATTCTTCAGCATCAGTTCCCGGCGTAATGCGGTATTTTGCTGTTCCAGCATTTGCCGTGAGGCAAAGGTTTCAGCAGCACCATCCAGAAAACGTCTCGGGCCATCAGCCAGAAAGTAAAACGGGCTTACCGAAGTATCAAGATAGCTGCGGATCTCGCGGAAAGAACTCATACGGCTATCAGCGATGATGATCGCTATCGCAGCAACTACTGCTAATACTAAGCGTAACTGCAGAGACGGTCCTCTGCTAAAAATCGGCTTCATAAATCCTGCGTGTTCCTCGACAAATATAAAGGGAGTGCGATTAGCCTGCACTCCCTTAGGCTGGACACGTCATCATTGGGTGTACATAAAGAGCAACGTGGCCGGCGAAAAACGCCAGCCAAAACATTACAGCTCTGCCAGCAAGGATTACTCTTCGCTGAACAGGTCCCCGCCGTGCATATCAATCATTTCCAGAGCTTTACCCCCACCGCGCGCGACACAGGTCAGCGGATCTTCAGCCACCACAACCGGGATACCGGTTTCTTCCATTAACAGGCGCTCCAGGTTCCGTAACAGTGCACCACCGCCTGTCAGGACCATACCCCGTTCTGAAATATCAGAAGCCAGTTCCGGCGGACATTGTTCCAGTGCCACCATGACTGCACTGACGATACCGGTTAACGGTTCCTGCAATGCTTCGAGGATCTCGTTGGAATTCAGGGTGAAACCGCGGGGAACACCTTCTGCCAGGTTACGGCCACGAACTTCAATTTCCAGAACTTCGTCGCCCGGATATGCAGAACCAATCCCGTGCTTGATGCGTTCGGCGGTCGCTTCGCCAATCAGTGAACCATAATTCCGACGGACATAATTGATGATAGCTTCATCGAAACGATCTCCCCCGATCCGGACTGATGACGAATAGACAACACCATTCAGAGAGATAACCGCGACTTCGGTGGTCCCCCCGCCGATATCCACGACCATGGAACCAGTCGCTTCAGAAACCGGCAGTCCGGCACCGATAGCCGCTGCCATAGGTTCTTCTATCAGGAAGACTTCACGGGCACCGGCACCTAATGCCGATTCACGGATAGCGCGACGTTCAACCTGGGTTGCTCCTACAGGCACACAGACCAGTACACGCGGACTCGGGCGCATAAAGCTGTTACTGTGCACTTGTTTAATAAAGTGCTGAAGCATTTTTTCGGTAACGAAAAAGTCTGCAATCACACCATCTTTCATCGGGCGAATCGCTGCAATATTACCAGGTGTACGACCCAGCATCTGTTTAGCTTCCTGGCCAACAGCTGCAACACTTTTTGGCGAGCCGGCACGATCCTGACGGATAGCAACCACAGAAGGCTCGTTCAGCACGATGCCTTGTCCTTTTACATAAATCAGGGTATTGGCGGTACCCAGGTCAATGGACAAGTCATTAGAAAACATGCCACGAAATTTTTTAAACATACTAAGGGGTAATCCTGCAAGCTGGGGGCGGAAAATAAAATCCGCTTACTTTACCAACCACTCGGAGCTGCCACAAGGCGCAAAAACATTCGACTCCGGTGAAAAAATAATCAATTGTAGATTTCTGTTATCATCGGCTATGACAACGCTCATCACAACACTGTAAACCCGACATTTTTCGGACAGACACATTTACCACTGACTCATGTCAGAAACAAAATCTAACATTTAGTGTTTAATTACTGGCTATCGCTATTCTGCGCGGACATTGAATTCATCAATGAAGAAAACAAATCCCTGCTCAGCAGGCTATTCCGCTCTCCGGCTGCCTTTTTTATCAGTTATCACGATGTACAAATTTAACCGGTAAGGGTGGCGCAATATAATCACCTTGTCCACCGCTAACCCCTAAATTTACCAGCGTCAGCCACTCTTCCTGTGTCCTGATCCCGGTAGCAAAGACTAATGTCGAACTGGAAAGGCAACTCTCTGCCAGACTGCTGACCAGTAACTGATTTTCAGGACGCCGGTCGATATTACGTACCAGCCCGGAGTCCAGTTTGACGATCTCTGGTTTCACCTGCTGTAAATAAGCACTGCTGACCAGTGTTTGCCCGGCCTGACTGACCACAATCCGGCACCCGAAGGCTGTCAGTCCACGCAAAACAGGCAGTAACCGGCAAATATGTTGACCGACATCTGCTTCAGCAAGTTCAAATAAAAAGTGTTTTCTTTGCGGCCGGGGGACATGTAATAGCATCTTATACAGCCATTGCACAAAAGAACCCTGTAACAAAGCATCTGTTGTCAGCGGGAATGACCATGCCTCTGGTTTGCCCGCCGCAGACAAGCTAATGATCCTCGTTAGCAACTGACGATCCCAGCAGGCAGCCATCCCCATATCGCAGACCAGCGGCATATACTCTGCCGCTAAAATATATTTTTTATCTTCTTTAATCCGTCCCTGAAGCGCCCGGTGGTGCACCTTTCCCTGCAAGTCAGTCACCGCTTTCTGATATAATCGCGGCCCGCCCTGCTGATAGGTTTTATCGAGCAATGTCCGCCAGCGTACGCTGCCACGGCCCATAGCGACGGCATGACTTTCTTCCACAGCCCAGTTATTCCCGCCCAGCAGCGTTGCCCTGCGCATAGCGATATGTAGCTGCTCCATCACTCCGGCTACTGACTGACCACGCCGCCAGTCACTGATCGCAATATGAATAAAATCTTCTTTATCATAATGATGCAGAGGCACCAGCGCGTCTGCCGCAGTCAGTAACTTAGCCGCAATGCTTTCAGCATCTTTCAGTGAACGATGCGGCAGCAGTACCGCATAATCCTGCTGAAAATAGCGGGCCAGTAATGCTCCGGGGTAGCAGGAGAGCAAAGCCGATATCCCATGCAAAAATTCGAACAGCCGCTGATTATCATCCTGGCCGTAGTTTCCTGTGCCGGGCAAATCAGCTTCGGAAAACCGAATCATCATGATACAGCCATGGTCACTGGCCTCTTCCTGTGTATCCAGTAAGGTGGCAAAACGATTATCAAAAAACAGCCGGTTATGCAGACCGCTTTCCGTATCCAGTGATGCAAATTCACGGATAAGCTTGTCAATCCTTGCCCGCCGGACCCCGGCCTGCTCTATTTCCTGTAATAAACGGTCCAGCGCCTGACCAATACCTGCAGGCCACTCTCCGCGATCCCCTTTCACTCCCGCAGAACGTTCTCCCTGTAATATCCGCCGGGTACGGGCTTCGAGTAAGGCAACACCCGTTGACTGCCGCAGTAACCAGAAATGCAATAACACCAGTAATACAGACATCACCAGCACGACAATACCCATAAAGACAAATGTTGATATTCCGATAAACGAACGCAGCCAGGTCCAGGCCGGATTAAGCATCGCAATACGCAATGTCAGAGAAGGATGGTAAAGCAACGGGGCAGAAAAAGAGTAAAACTGATTGGGCGTATCTTCAACCAGCGGAACTTCATGACGGCTCAGGGAAAGTACCGCCTGCTTACCATCATATAACTCGAGCTTTTCAATATTGACGACCGGCATAATGCCACGCAGCCATGGCTCCATTTCTGCCGGGGTATGGTTAAACAAGGACTGATCCACGGAGGTTGTCAGTGTATTAAACTGATGCTTAATTCTCTCTTTATTCAGCCATAGAAAACTGGCAATACACCCTGATAACATCAGTAGCATCGCCAGCATACTGACGAAAGTAATCACAGCGGTAAGGCGGGCTGTTGAACGCATCCATGTGCTCCCTGAGACAATGTCCATAAGACATTCACCACTCCGGGCGAATGTTCGGACAAAAATACCACATTGCTGCCAGCGAAACAGTGATAGTCCGTGGCAAATACATTTTTTTTACACTATTCGTTTTCACAGCCCCGGACATTGAGGATAGGATAAATACTGTCCCGGCGAGTACCACCGCTGATAAATACCTTATGCCCACCTGAATTTTCTAAAGGAAGCCCTGACGATGCGAAATCCTTTCAAAGAATCGGACGTTACTCCCGAACAGGTATTTAATCGTTCCCGTCGTGAGCTGCTGAAAATACTGGGGATCAGCGGTGCAGCCCTGACGCTCCCCGCGACCGCCAGGGCCGGGCTGTCCGACTGGCTTACGGGTTTATCTGCGCCCCCTTCGCCGGTAACCGATACCCGCCCGATAGATTTTTCGTCTCCCGCCGAATGGCAGGCTGGATTACCCCTGACGCCGGAGAATAAGGTCGAAGGTTATAATAACTTTTACGAATTCGGGATGGATAAAGCTGACCCGGCAGCTAACGCCAGCCATTTTAAAACGTCCCCCTGGCAAATCACTGTCGATGGTGAGGTATCCAGACCCGTCACCCTCAGCATGGAAGATATTTTTAAAAAATTCCCGATGGAACAACGGATTTACCGCATGCGTTGTGTTGAAGCCTGGTCAATGGTCGTACCATGGATAGGGTTCAGTCTGGCCTCACTGCTTAAACTCGCCGATCCCACCAGCCATGCCCGATATGTCGCTTTTCAGACCCTGTATGATCCACAGCAGATGCCCGGCCAGCGGGAGGGGCTGAACAGTGCCGGACTGCAGTATCCTTATGTGGAAGGTCTGCGACTGGATGAAGCCATGCATCCGCTGACCTTATTAACCACCGGTGTCTACGGGAAAACCCTGCCCCCGCAAAACGGTGCACCACTCAGACTGATCGTTCCGTGGAAATATGGTTTTAAAGGTATTAAATCGATAGTAAAAATCAGCCTGACCCGTGAACAACCACCAACAACCTGGAACCTGCTGGCTGCCGATGAGTATGGCTTTTATGCCAACGTTAACCCGCATGTTGATCACCCTCGCTGGTCACAGGCAACTGAGCGCGTTATTGGTGCTGGCGGACTTTTCGATGTCACCCGCCAGCCAACCCGAATGTTTAACGGCTATGCCAGCGAAGTGGCCGGTCTCTACCAGGGCATGGATTTACGGAGAAACTTTTAATGGCGAACCGGGAACGCAAAGCGTCTGTAAAATTGCTGATCGTCAAAGGTTTGTTACATCTTCTTGCTTTTAGCCCGTTTATCTATCTGCTGCTGGCGGTACGTGCCGGAGCATTCAGTGCCGACCCGGCAAAAGACATTCAGCAATTCACCGGGCTGACCGGGTTAAAACTCCTGACAGTCACCCTGCTGATCAGCCCTTTGTCCCGCTGGTTTCACCAGCCTCTGCTGTTGCGCTGCCGGCGGCTTATCGGATTATGGTGCTTCGCCTGGGCTACCCTGCATCTGCTCAGCTACTATTTTCTTGAACTTGGCAGCGGTAATTTAGCGTTACTGGCTCAGGAAATTATTCGCCGCCCCTATCTGACCCTCGGGATGCTCAGCTGGGTCGTCTTGTTATTACTGGCCGCGACATCCTTTTACAGAATACAACGGCGGATGGGAAAACGCTGGCAGCAACTGCATAATTGTATTTATCTGCCGGCAATTCTGGTGCCGCTGCATTATCTGTGGTCAGTGAAAGCCTGGCCCCTGCAACCTTTTATCTGGCTGACACTGGCGCTGTTACTCTGTGTCTTGCGTTCCCGGAAATTACTGCGAAAAACTCACCTTTGAAATTATCTGATTGGCTTCTTACGCTAATTTCTGTTAAAAAGCTCCGCAGAGTGACAAGTAACTAAACTTCGCAGATAAAACGACTATTGTGCGGCGAATTGCGACGAAACAGGTATACTTAAAAAAATCCCCCTGCAATAGCACCTCTTTTTCACCAGAATGGGTGACAAATGATTACAGGGAGAGTATTTTACGCGATGTCTTTATTATTGCAGGAGATAGCTACACGATGGCTGATAACTTTCATATTTTAGTTCTGCAAGGTCCGAACCTTAATTTGCTGGGAACCCGTGAACCTGAGACCTATGGTCACATGACACTACAGGATATTACCCGCCAGTTAGACCAGACCGCACAGCAACTTAATGTGAAACTGAGTCACCTGCAATCGAATGCGGAATATCAGTTGATTGACCGTATTCATGAGGCAAAAGGCAATGTGGATTTCATTATTATTAATCCTGCCGCATTTACGCACACCAGCGTAGCCCTGCGTGATGCATTGCTGGCGGTAAGTGTCCCTTTCATCGAAGTGCATCTCAGTAATGTGCATGCCCGTGAAACTTTCCGTCATCACTCATATCTGTCTGATATTGCTGTTGGCGTCATCTGCGGATTAGGCGCCGACGGGTACAGCTGGGCTTTACAAACGGCAGTTAAACGCCTGTCAAATTCAAATTAAACAGAGTACGGAACCACACTCATGGATATTCGTAAGATTAAAAAACTGATCGAACTTGTTGAAGAATCCGGCATCGCCGAGCTCGAGATTTCTGAAGGTGAAGAATCAGTTCGCATCAGTCGCTCACCTGCAAATATGGGCTACCCGGTTATGCAGCAGGCCTACGCAGCACCATTAGCCCCTGCGCCTGCCGCTGCACCAGCAGCCGCTGTTGCGCCAGTCGCAGAGCCAGCAGCAGCCAGCAACGAAATCAGTGGCCACATTGTGCGTTCACCGATGGTAGGGACCTTCTACCGCACGCCAAGCCCGGACGCTAAAGCTTTTGTTGAGGTCGGACAAAAAGTGACCGCCGGTGAAACTCTGTGCATCGTTGAAGCAATGAAAATGATGAACCAGATCGAAGCCGACAAGTCCGGTGTTGTCAAAGCTATCCTGGTAGAAAGCGGCCAACCTGTTGAATTTGACGAGCCACTGGTCGTCATCGAATAACGAGGCAACCATGCTGGAAAAATTAGTTATTGCTAACCGCGGCGAAATTGCTCTGCGTATTTTACGTGCCTGTAAAGAACTGGGCATTAAAACCGTTGCAGTACATTCCACCGCGGACCGTGACTTAAAACACGTACTGCTGGCAGACGAAACCGTATGTATTGGTCCTGCCCAGTCCGTAAAAAGCTATCTGAATATTCCTGCGCTGATTTCTGCTGCAGAAATCACCGGTGCGGATGCTATCCATCCGGGGTATGGCTTTTTATCTGAAAACGCTGATTTTGCAGAACAGGTTGAACGCTCAGGCTTTATTTTCGTTGGCCCGAAAGCCGATACCATTCGCCTGATGGGCGATAAAGTCTCTGCAATCCATGCCATGAAAAAAGCAGGTGTACCTTGCGTGCCGGGTTCCGATGGATTCCTTGGCGATGACATGGACAAAAACCGCGAAATCGCTAAACGTATCGGTTATCCGATTATCGTTAAAGCTTCCGGCGGCGGCGGCGGGCGTGGTATGCGTGTCGTCCGTGGCGAAAAAGATCTGGAACAGTCGATTAATATGACCCGTGCGGAAGCAAAAGCTGCTTTCAATAACGATATGGTCTATATGGAAAAATACCTGGAAAATCCTCGCCACGTCGAGATCCAGGTCCTGGCTGACGGTCAGGGCAATGCCATTTATCTGGCAGAGCGTGACTGTTCTATGCAACGTCGCCATCAGAAAGTCGTGGAAGAAGCACCGGCTCCGGGGATCAGCGCGGAACTGCGTAAATTTATCGGTACCCGCTGTACTCAGGCGTGTATTGATATCGGTTATCGCGGTGCAGGAACCTTTGAGTTCTTATTTGAAAACGGCGAATTTTATTTCATCGAAATGAATACCCGTATTCAGGTAGAACATCCGGTAACGGAAATGATCACCGGTGTTGATCTTATCAAAGAGCAATTACGTATTGCCGCCGGTCTGCCTCTGGCGATTAAGCAGGATGATGTGGTGGTCAGCGGACATGCGATTGAATGTCGTATTAACGCAGAAGACCCGAATACCTTCCTGCCTAGCCCGGGTAAAATTACGCGTTTCCATGCGCCGGGTGGTTTTGGTGTGCGCTGGGAGTCGCATATTTACTCCGGCTATTCCGTGCCTCCTTACTACGATTCAATGATTGGTAAACTCATCACTTACGGTGAAACCCGCGAAGTTGCTATCTCCCGCATGATCAATGCGCTGGGTGAGCTAATCATTGATGGTATTAAAACTAATATCGATCTGCAGTTAAAAATTATGGCCGATGAGCATTTCCAGGCCGGTGGAACCAATATCCACTATCTGGAGAAAAAGCTGGGGCTGCAGGAAAAATAATTTTTTCCTGAGTAAAATTCCAGGGCCGGATCTTCCGGCCTTTTTATTTGCCTTATGGTTGAGGTTAGCCATGGATTCCCGCTTTATACAAGCCAATAAAGAAGCCTGCTGGTCTGTATTACTGACCCTCGGCTGGCTGCTTGTCTGGTCTGTAAGCGCATGGCAGGGAGGAAATGCCCCGGGAGTATTTGGTTTTCCCCGCTGGTTTGAATTATCCTGCCTGTTTGCTCCGTTGTTGTTCCTGTTGTTATGCGCCCTGATGATCCGCTTTCTGTTCCGCGATATTTCGCTGGAGGATGGCGATGAACACTAAAATACTGATCCCGCTGCTGGCATATTTGTTAATCGTTGCCGCTATCTCTCTGTTTGCCGTTTATCAGCAGAAACGCGCTACGGGGACTTTTCTGAACGAATATTTCCTCGGCGGAAGGACCCTCGGCGGATTTTTGCTGGCAATGACACTGACTACCGCCTATATCAGTGCCAGTTCGTTTGTTGGCGGGCCGGGTGCCGCCTATAAATACGGACTTGGCTGGATTTTTCTGGCAATGGTTCAGGTTCCCGCCGTCTGGTTATCTCTGGGGGTTCTGGGGAAGAAATTTGCTATTCTCGCCCGTCGCTATAATGCGGTTACCCTGAACGATATTCTGTATGCCCATTTCAGGAGTAGCCTGGTGGTCTGGCTGGCCAGTATTACCCTGCTACTCGCCTTTATCGCGGTGATGACAGTACAGTTTATTGGTGGCGCAAGGCTGCTGGAAACGGTTGCCGGAGTCCCCTACAGCCAGGGATTACTGACTTTCGGCGGGGTGATCGCTTTGTATACCGCGCTGGGCGGATTCCGCGCCAGTGTACTGAATGATGCGATGCAGGGCATAGTGATGCTGGCAGGGACGTTCCTGCTGTTATTTGCCGTGATCCACGCAGCCGGCGGCCCGGCCCATGCAGTCGCGACACTGAAACAGATTAATCCGCAGCTGATCGACCCGCGGGGTGCAGGCAATATCATCACCGGACCGTTGTTAGTCTCCTTCACGGTACTGGTCTGCTTCGGGGTACTGGGGCTGCCAAACACGGCTATCCGCAGTATGTCCTATCGTGACAGTAAAGCGGTACACCGGGGGATCTTTATCGGGACCCTGGTGATGACCCTGCTGATGCTGGGTATGCACCTGGCAGGAGCTCTGGGCAGAGCGGTGATCCCTGACCTGCATATTCCTGACCTGGTTATCCCGACACTGATGATCAAAGTGTTACCGCCTTTTGCCGCAGGCATTTTTCTCGCCGCGCCGATGGCGGCCATCATGTCGAACGTCAATGCCCACTTACTTCAGGCATCAGCGACCCTGATTAAAGATCTCTATCTGCGGGTATTACCGCAGCGTGCAGGCAATGAACGTCATTTGCGGCGTTTATCCACTCTGCTGACATTAGGGCTGGGTGTGCTGATGATACTGACTGCGTGGCGGCCACCGGATATGCTTATCTGGATGAATCTGCTGGCATTCGGCGCATTAGAAACAGTATTTCTCTGGCCACTGCTGCTGGGTTTATACTGGCAGTCTGCAAACGCTACCGGCGCTGTCAGTAGTATGCTGTGCGGAGCGGTCAGTTATACTCTGCTCGCCAGTTTTGATATTCACTGGTGGAATTTCCATCCGATAGTTCCGTCACTGTTACTGAGTCTGGCCGCGTTCCTGATTGGCAACCGGCTGGGTAAACCCGCACCTCAGGCGATGATGCCGGGTGCGAAGAAATAAAGAGATATGCTATGCCCTGGATCCAGATAAAAATTAATACTTCCGGCACAGATGCGGAAGAAATTGGTGATGCACTGATTGAAACCGGTGCTGTTTCGGTCACTTTTGAAGATACGCATGATAATCCTGTCTATGAACCTATGCCGGGAGAAACTCCCCTGTGGGGCGATACGGATGCTATTGGTCTGTTTGATGCAGAAACGGATATGCAGCAGGTCGTTGCAATGCTGGCGCAGCATCCGCAACTAGGTGACGGATTTCGCCATAAAATCGAACAGATAGAAGATAAAGACTGGGAACGCGAATGGATGGATAACTTCCACCCGATGTGCTTTGGTGAACGCCTGTGGATTTGTCCGAGCTGGCGTGAAGTCCCTGATCCTGATGCCGTGAATGTGATGCTGGATCCGGGTCTGGCATTTGGTACCGGCACCCACCCGACCACATCGTTATGTCTGAGCTGGCTGGATAGTCAGGATCTGACGGGCAAGACAGTGATCGATTTTGGTTGCGGATCGGGGATCCTGGCGATCGCCGCCCTGAAACTGGGGGCCAGCCATGCTATCGGGATTGATATCGATCCGCAGGCTATTCAGGCCAGCCGGGAAAATGCCAGCCGTAACGGTGTTTCTTCGCGGCTGGATCTGTATCTGCCACATCAGCAGCCATCTGATTTAAAAGCCGATGTTGTGGTAGCCAATATTCTGGCAGGCCCGCTACGCGAACTGGCACCATTGATCAGTGTATTGCCTGAAACCGGCGGTAAGCTGGCCCTGTCCGGTATTCTGGCAAGCCAGGCTGAGGATGTTTGCGAAGCCTATGCGGATAAATTTGTGCTCGACCCCGTGGCAGAGAAAGAAGAGTGGTGCCGTATCACCGGCCAGCGCAGCTGACTGACCACTGCACACTCCGGGGTAACCACCACAGAGTGTGCTTTACCGTTATTTTCCGGCCCCGCACAGCACTGCTGATTTTTTACCTGATATCTGCCTTTTTATGGCAAATTTTATACTGCAGATATGCTGTAAATTATGTTTGTGACTGTTTTTTATCTTGTATATCAAGGGTGAAGAAAGAAATTTTTTCCGCCTCCCCGCGAATATTTTGATGTAACTCATTGATATTAGTATTTATATTGTATCTGTCTGCTGCCTGATATTCATTTCCGTGATCAATGACGGCATATTGTTCAAAGTTTGGCCTTTCATCTTCGTTAAAAAATGCGTAATATACGCCGCCTTGCGAACATATAAGGTCATCTCTTTCCCATGCGCATTGGATCATACCAGCTTCGAAATCGACTGATTGCTGCGCCAATGGCCGGTATTACCGACAGGCCATTTCGTACGCTTTGTTTCGAGAACGGCGCAGGAATGACAGTATCAGAGATGATGTCATCGAACCCTGAAGTCTGGGCAAGTGACAAATCCAGACTGCGTATGGTGCACAGTGATGAGCCGGGTATCCGCTCAGTACAAATTGCCGGTGGTGACCCTGATGAGATGGCGGCGGCGGCACGGATTAATGCACAATCCGGCGCTCAAGTCATTGATATTAATATGGGTTGTCCCGCAAAGAAAGTGAACCGAAAGATGGCAGGTTCCGCATTGCTTCAGCACCCGTCGCTGGTAGAGTCTATTTTACGGGCGGTGGTTAATGAAGTGGATGTACCGGTCACCCTGAAGATCCGTACTGGCTGGAATACCGAAAATCGTAATTGTATAGAAATTGCCCAACTGGCCGAACGTTGTGGCATTCAGGCGTTAACCATCCACGGACGAACCCGCGCTTGTCTGTTTAATGGTAACGCAGAATACGACAGCATTCGGATAGTTAAGCAGAACGTGTCCATTCCGGTTATCGCGAATGGGGACATTACTGACCCGCATAAAGCCAGGGCCGTACTTGACTACACCGGAGCGGATGCTCTGATGATAGGCCGCGCGGCTCAGGGAAGACCCTGGATCTTCCGGGAAATCCAGCATTATCTGGACACAGGAGAGCTGCTTGCACCAAAGCCACTCGCCGAGGTGAAGCAAATGCTGATTGGACATATACGGCAGCTGCACGACTTTTATGGTCACGGCAAGGGATACCGTATTGCCCGAAAACACGTTTCCTGGTATTTACAGGAACATGCTCCTGATGACCAGTTTCGGCGCACATTCAACGCCATAGAGGATGCCAGTGAACAACTGGAGGCGTTGGAGGCATACTTCGAAAATCTTGCGTAAACGAAAAAAAGAGCTGAAAGAACTATGTTCGAACAACGCGTAAATTCTGACGTACTGACCGTTTCTACCGTGAATTCACAGGATCAGGTAACTCAAAAACCACTTCGTGACTCGGTTAAACAAGCACTGAAGAACTATTTTGCTCAGTTAAATGGTCAGGATGTTAATGACCTGTATGAGCTGGTACTGGCTGAAGTTGAGCAGCCTTTGTTGGACATGGTGATGCAGTATACCCGTGGCAACCAGACCCGTGCAGCACTGATGATGGGTATTAACCGCGGGACTCTGCGTAAAAAACTGAAAAAATACGGAATGAACTAATCATTCACCCGTAATAGTTTGAAAAGAAAGGCACTTTCCTGACGAGGACAGTGCCTTTTTTATGATGATTACGTCAGGCATGGCCTATTAATCTCAGAGACAGGATCCGGTACCGGCAGATAGCTTTCAAAAAATCTTCTGCGATTACTGCTCAGCGTTCTATCACCAGCTCTGCGGTGTGACTTCGGGAACAACACAATGCTATCTGCTGCTGGTCTGCCGATTTTTCCGCATCGGACTGTACCGTATCCCTGTGATCCACACGGCCCGATACAACCGGTGTCAGGCAGGCACCGCAAATCCCCATCTCACAGGAAAGAGGTACATCCACCCCGTTTTCCAGTAACACGGCGGCGATTGTTTTATCTGCAGGTACTCTGAATTGCCAGCCAGAAGAGGCCAGTGTAATAATAAAAGCATCACTGACACCGGCCGTTTGCGGTACTGCCGGCGGGCCAAAAGCCTCCGTCTGAATATTTTCTTCCGGCCAGCCATACTGCAATGCCGTATTCATCATCTGCGTCATAAAACCTTCGGGCCCGCACAGCAAAATACGGGTCTCCGCTGAGGGGCTGAGTAACTCCTCCGGAATATGGTGCCTCGGAGAATCACCGTCGCTGCTGTACCAGAACCGGCAGTTACCATGCTGCAAAGGCCGTTGTAATTCGCGCTCAAATGCTCCGCACCCCGGCTTCTTCAGGTAATAATGCAGAACAAAGGGAGTTCCGCTGGCTTCAAGATGCTCAGCCATCGCATACAACGGCGTAATACCAATCCCGCCCGCCAGTAAAATAACCGGTCCCGACGCCGCCAGCGGAAACAGATTTTTCGGAACGCTGATGGTCAGCCGCTGGCCGGGCCGCAACACATCATGAATATAAGCAGACCCGCCCCGTGACGCCTGATCACGGGCGACGCAAATCTGATAACGATATGGATCATTCCCTCGTCCGGTCAGTGAATACTGACGGATCAGATGGTTATTCAGATAAAGGCTGATATGAGCCCCCGGCGCCCAGCGCGGCAGCGGCTGACCGTCTGCGGCGACCAGTGCAACCCCCAGATTATTCTCCCCTTGTCGCCAGACAGCATCGACAATAACATCCACCGGTATATCCATCACTGTCGCTCCTATACCAGGAAAAACTCACCAAAACCCATTTTTTTCAGGCTGCGGCGGTAGGCAATTGAGCTTCTGTCAGCAGGAATATGAGCTTCCAGAGTCATATCCGATGGCAGATTTTCGGGGCGCTGCGTTTCCACCATCAGCCGGTCTTCTTCGAAGACCCGCCGGTTAAAATCACAGATATCCTGCACCGGAATATGCAGATCAAAATTTCGGGCAATCGGCGCGAACATCCGTGTTTTCCTGGCCGATACCGGCGAGGCAGCATTCATAATCACCAGCCGTGACTCTCCCGGAAAATGGATCGTCAGTGTGGCCGTAAAAGGCAGATGCATTTCAAAATGCCGCAGCCAGACAAACCCCTCAGGCGCCTGCTCTTCAGAATCAGCCGCATAGTTGCTGACACTGCTTCGGTAATCGACACTAAACCCGGATTCGGTCTCCACCGGATGATAGGCTGGCACACTCTGGTTTTCCGGATCGGCGAACGTTTCGGTATGGACCCACGCAAAATGAGCCACGTCGAGAAAGCCTTCGACCTGCCGTCCGGCAAAACCATTCACATCAAACCCGGGGCAATTTATCTGCTGGAATCCGGAGCTATCCCATAAAGGCATCACCGGCAGAGCAACGGGGTTTTCTGCATCAGGTAACATACATACCCAGACCAGACCGTAACGTTCCTCCACGTCAAAGGCCGTTAAATTAAGCTTTGCCGGAATCGCCTGCTCCGGACTTGAGGGGATACGGTTACATTTCCCCCCGCTACCGAAACGCAGCCCGTGATAAGGGCAGACAATCCCGCCGTCATCGGCAAAACCAAGGGTCAGGGGTACACCGCGATGAGGACAAAGATCTTTCGCCGCAACCACCTCTTCACCAATCCGGTACACCACCAGCGGTTCATCAAGGAGTACGGTTTTATACGGCGAAGTGCTGACATCAACAGAACGGGCCACCGGGTGCCAGTATCTGGCAAGACGCACCCAGTCATCAGGGTCGAAAGTACAATGGGCAGGAGGTGATATTCTGTTCATAACGTTATCCGCTCAGCTCAGGAAAAAGCATAGTGATTGTCAGGACATTCTGTCTGCACTAAGGTGTATCCGTCCATCAGCATTAATTCAGATCTATGTTGCAAAAAACTGTACAGGTGACCAATGACCCCGTTCTCACGTTTTGCTGCTTATTTTGCTGAAGTCGCCCGCTGCGGGAGCCTGCGCAAAGCAGCAGAAAAATTGCATGTCTCAGCTTCAGCCATCAATCGCCAGATCCTTCAGGCAGAAGAAAGTTTTGGTATCGCCTTATTTGAACGGTTGCCGGGGGGAATGCGTATGACCACTGCCGGAGAGTTACTCTATAGTGATCTGCTGAACTGGCAGCGGGATTTCAGCCTGACACAGCAACGTTTCGCTGATATTCAGGGGCTGAAACGCGGTAAGGTCGCCATTGGTCTGGTACAGGCTCTGACAGAAGGTCCATTATGCGGAGAAATTGGCAGCATCGCCCACGGGCAGCAATGGCTTGATATCGAACTGGCTGTTGAAAGCAGCCAGGTCGTCAGCAGAATGGTGCGGGATGCCGTCGTCGATTTCGGACTAATTCTCGATCCCGGCACCGTCAGCGGGATCGAGGTGATCGCGTTTGCCGAACTCGCGATGGGGATCGTTGTTCCCCCGCGGCACAGGCTCAGTGACCTGCCATCTGTATCTCTGTCTGAATTGCATGATCAGCGGCATATTATCCCCGGTAAGGGACTGGTAGTACACGATCGTGTACAGTCCCTGTATCAGCGTGCAGGTCAGCCACCGGCATCGGTGATTTCCTGTAATGATATTCGGCTGATCCGCAGCCTGGTGGCTAACGGAACCGGAATTTCGGTGCTCAGCCGGCTGGATGTCATGGAAGACCTCCGTCTTAACCGGCTGTGTTTTATCCCGATAAAGCATAATCCACTACGGCCGGTCACTCTCGGGCTCTGTACTGCTCCTTCGAGACAACTGTCACGGGCTGCGCAATATATGATCCAGCGTCTGTCGGGGATTATCGAGGAGATGAATAGCACTGCCGCGCCTGATGGTCTGCAGCACCGGTGGTAATATAATGTCAGCGATTATCCTGTCGCCGGAGAAAGGGGCAAAGCCCGTCTTCGGCGAGGATAAAAAAAGCGCTTCCGGCAGGAAAGCGCTTTTTCATCAGACTTACCAGACTTACTGCAGTGGCTGATTCAGTGCCGGTGTACCAAAAGCCACCAGCCGGGCATCAGATAACGCAAACCATTGCTGCCAGAAATTTTGCAGGCTATCCAGCGTCTTACCGCCAATGTAATGGCTGTCTTTGGCACTTAACAGCCCGGCCCCCAATACATAAATTTCTGCACCATCCATATCTGCCACTAAATTCTGCTGACGCACGCTGGCCAGTACTTTTGGTACATTCAGCTGACGGATCTGGTTATGCTGATAGAAGGACGCAGAATCACTGTTTTCCAGCATATCGCTGACCAGTAAGATAACCCGCTGACGGGCTGGCGATGTTTTAAGATCCTCACCAATATTTTTCAGCGAGTGCATAATCTCACTTTTCGGGATATCTGCCCTCGATTCCTGCATTGCCTTCACCAGCGCCCGTCCCCAGTTCTGCGTAAACTGAGATTTCTGCTGGCTGAGACAACTGTCCAGATCGTCCAGGTCATCCATCGGGATATCGCCACGGGCAGAGGAGGAAGGTGGCGTATCAAGCGTACTGTCGGCCACTAATTGCATATATTGCCCGGGCACCACCGCCGAGAAGGTATACAACTTTACCTCATCGCCGGGTTTAACAAATGCTGCGACTTTATCCCATACGGAATGCTGTAATACATCCGGCAAAACTACCGTCTGATCAATAACAACCGTCAGCTGGCGTCCGCTGGCCGGGGCCTGCCATTGCTGGGTATGAGTACGGGCATAACAGCTATCCGCCATCCCGCCAGCTTCCGCATTGGCGATCAGCGGGCTGCCTAACCAGCCAGCCAGCAGTAACCCGAGAAATCTTTTTTTCATTATTATTCTCCCGTGTTTTATGCCACAGCAAACAAGCCACGCTTTTTCGCAAAGCATTGCGCTTTCCAGATAAAAGTGATCTGTTGTTCTGTCAGTCCTGAGAACGACGGATAAATATTTGCCAGGAAAATCAATTCACCTGCTTCGACTTCAGTGATATCCGGATATTCCAGTGGTTTAATGTCCGCATCAGAGACCGGGGCAGCAGCCTGACTCTGTGTATCTTCAGCCGGTATATCACGAATTACCGTGGCGGCTGGCTGTATTGTGTGACCAGCCCCGGCGCTATTATGACGGGTAATATCGCTATCCAGCTTCTGGTTGCGCTTATAGTCTTCCAGCTCTTTGCGACGACTGTTTTCACGTTCCTGCTCCAGCCCCGCCTGTTTTTGCCGGACATAGCTTTCAAAATCACGGTTCAGGGATTGCTTCAGTAATTCACGTTCTTCGGCACTGGTGGTCGTTTTGTGCATCAGTTTGCGCCGCAGCATACTCAGTTTATGATCTGCATGCATACTGATTGCCCGTTTCCGTCGCTCCATCCAGGAGCGCATTGCCTGTGCATTTGGAAAACGATGAGTGCTGTGCCAGGCCTCTGAAGAATGTACGCCGGCGAAACCATAATTGCGTCCGAGGAAGAAAGCAAAAAACTGCACACCGATATAAATGACAGAAAGGATAATAAACGTCACCAGCGAGGCATCATGCTTTGACTGCTGCATGTCGTTTTCGGCCTGCAGTCTGGCCTGCTGATCATTCTGTGCCGCCTGGGCAGGAAGTACACTACCCCATGGGCTGCTGACATCATTGCTGCTCTGCATGCTGGTGACTGATTGTTTTGATTCCACCATCTGCAAGGTGTAATAACGCACCCCGAAAGCCGCGATCGCAATAATCAGAATCCAGGCATAAAATCCCCAGACGGGACGGCGGTGTTCTGCACAGTCATGATCGATAGAGATCCTTGCTGCGATTTGGTTATAGCGTGGTTCATCATTATCACGGTAAGTATGGACAATCTGAATTTCACTGACTTCATTCAGATTCTTTTTTGAATCACTCTGACTGAACCAGCGATTTGCCTTTCTTAACAAAGAGTTATAATGCTGGGCGGCACCGGCGTGGTGGGCAATAAAGCCGGAAATCAGCGACAGGATCAACGCCAGTGACCAGACAACAATCTGCAGATTATTCGCTGAAATCCGTGGCGCCATAAAAGGACCAAGAACATAGGCGAACCCGATAGCTTCCATCACCAGCAGCACGACTATCAGGGGGGTTACCCATACCGGTGCTTTTTTACGACCAGATTCCAGTACTTTAGCCAGATAGTCTTTGCACTGATTGTAATAGGTAATGTCCTGATCCGCAGCCACATACTCATTGTAGTAGAGATCAGCAATATTCATTTCAGCATCCAGCCATTTTGACTGATGTACCAGCGATGAACGGCTGGAATACTGGCGAGAGGCTTTAGCTACCGTTCCCACCAGCGGCATGACATGCCAGACCCTCATACAAAAATAACGGACATCATCCCATTTTTTATACGCAATTCCTGCCGCCAGTAGCAGAAGAATAATGCAGAGAGTGAGCAGGCGGTGCTCAATAATCTGAGCACCAAGCCCGCCAAGTGAAAAGTCATTCATAGTTATTGAGTCTCATCATAATTAATGCGTCGGGATATAATCGGCCACATAGGTCGTGGTCGCTTTCGGATAGAAGAGCTGCCCTTTTGTCGCTTTCGCGCCACGGGTACTAAAAACAATATCCATACAAGTTACGGCACTGCCGGTCTGGCGCGGGTAAACACGATAAATAATGTCGTCTTTCCCCTGATAGGTCTGCGCAATGGCAGGAATAACCGCCGACGGTTCTTTCCGGGTTCCGGTAAAATGCGTCACTATCGATATGGTCGGATTCTGACCGGGCTGGGCACCATCACGCAAAATAGCGACCGGGGAAATAACCACCAGATTGTTATTCACTACATTCGCCCAGGACAAGCCACCGTAACCAGGTAAATAGTCATAGCTATGATGGGTGGTGAAGTCTTTGCCGGTTGCCAGGCTCTTCACCTGACCACTGATCCTGAGACTATCAGTTGCACAACTCATAATGGCAGTATCTGCGGCACGGGCCGTCGGAAACCAGGAAGAAGACTCACTGGCATCCACTCCGGTAACCACACTGGTCACAGAAGCCGCCGGCTGCCCATTAAAATCAATCTGTTCTGATGCAGGAATGTGCCGGGTCGTCTCTGCCGTAGTGGTGGCGACAGACGTCTTGTTTTTGTTACCCGTACGGGTTTGTTTTTTATTTTCCGTGATCTGAGAATGACTTTCCGGAACTGCTTTATCCGCAGCGGATGGCGTCAGGGTCGTTGCCCGGGATAGGTTTTTTTTCTCAGCAGCGGCGGACGATGCCCTGACAACCGATACAGTACTGCTATAGTCCAGATAGCGGCTGTTACCCTGCTCCTGCTCTATCCGCATCGCCAGTGCTTTTTCATCACTTAATTCACTTATTTCTACCCGCCGATTTTTAGCCCGTCCCTCAGGGGTCTGGTTACTGCCAATCGGACGCGAAGCTCCTGCCCCCTGATAGTAAATATGACTGGCTGGTATTCCGGCACCGCGTAACAGGCTACCGACTGATTTTGCCCGTTGCTCTGAAAGCTGCTTATTCACTTCGGGATTGCCCGTGGAGTCCGTATGTCCGACCACCAGATAGTAACGGGGAGTACTCTGAGCCTCTGCATACACCCTGGCCAGGCTATCTATCTGCCGGTGACCTGTGGTGGTTAGTTGTGCTGAACCGGTATCAAACATTCCCTGGTCACTGACCTGGGCCACGATGCCGCCCGCCTGTTTATCTGTGGCAGAGGGACGGGTTAAGGCAGATTCGGTCGTCATCCGGATATTGGCTTTTCTGGCTGCTTCCAGCAGAGCTTTCGAACGGGTCTGCCAGATGTTTCCCGCATAGCAGCCTCCTCCGGTACCTAATGCCGCACCAATCGCGGTACCGGCAGCTGCATTACCCAGTTTTCTTCCCACCAGGTTACCGACGATAGCACCCCCGATAGCACCGACGCCGCAAAGGATCTCTGTTCCATAATGAGCACCGGTTTCATTGAGCTGGTCTTGTGTATTTGCACAGCTGCTGAGCAGACTGGCCGATAAAACAACAACTGTTATTTCCGTAATTTTCATTCAGGGGGGCCTCTGAATACCCGCAGCAGAGTATTCTGTCTGTATTGATATTTTACTGTCCGCAGACACGCAGAAACCGTCATTCCAGACAGTAATAGTAAAAAATGTTAATCAATATAATCAGCCGGTGAGCATAACACTTTGCTATAGACTGACTCAAACTGAAATTTGTTTTAACAAATACCTGAGAAAAATAAGTTTATTTAAGGATGTTCATGTCCTGATATTACAGAATGGCTGTTATAACTAAAAAATATCCATTTTAAATCAATATGATAAAATTATTCTGTGGGATTTGTGGTGGAACTGATAAGGCGAAGACAACAGAAAATTAAATATAATTTCTACTGATTAATAAGTACGTTTATTGATATGTCTGATGAACAGCTCAGAGACCGCTGGCTGAAACAGACGACTGTGTAAGCATCCTCACCTGTAACCATACTGGCAGTCTGTATCCCCGCCATCGCCGGGTAAGGTTATAATCCGTGGCCGGATAGCTGTTGTTAAACATTTCAATAAATACAATTGCAGAAGCCCTCCCGCCCCGCTAAAAAGTATAAATACCCCCACGGCTCTCTGACTATTATTCCACGGGTGCTGCTGTCAGCCATAGAATTGCAGAGCCGCCCGGAGGCATAAAAAGGTGAAAAAATGAAACCCATGACGTTTGTTTTAGCCCCGGACTCATTCAAAGAAAGTATGACCGCGAAGGAAGTCTGTATTGCCATGGAGCGCGGTTTACGGAGGGTATTTCCTGAGGCCCGCTATATCCATGTGCCGATGGCTGACGGTGGTGAAGGGACCACCCGGTCACTGGTTGATGCGACCTGCGGAGCCTTACACTCTGTAACAGTAACCGGCCCTTCGGGTTCTCCTGCAGAAGCTATTTTTGGGATCAGTGGCGATGGTACTGTGGGTATTATTGAAATGTCTTCTGCAAGCGGTATCCAGCATACCGCTCCTGATAATCGTAATCCCTTACTGGCGACCAGCTATGGCACCGGTCAGCTGGTCACAGCCTGTCTGAATAAAGGTGTCAGACAGATAATTTTAGGCCTCGGCGGCAGTGCCACCAATGATGGCGGAGCAGGTATGGCCGAAGCTTTAGGTGTACGTTTTTATGGTCCGCATCACCGGCAGCTGAGCCGTGGCGGAGGTGCGCTGGGAGACCTGCAACGAATTGATATATCCGGCCTCGATCCACGCCTGAACGGTGTAAAGTTTCTTGTCGCCTGCGATGTAACAAGCCCTCTGTGTGGTGACCAGGGAGCCTCGGTCGTATTTGGTCCGCAGAAAGGGGCTACGCCACCCATGGTCCGCCAGCTCGACGACAATCTGGCCCATTATGCACAGATTATCTGTCAGCAACTTGGCAAAAATGTGGCTGATCAGCCCGGAGCAGGTGCCGCGGGAGGACTCGGTGCTGGATTGCTGGCATTTACCGACTGCGAATTAAAAAACGGTGTTGAAATTATACTGTCGTATACCCGGCTGAAGCAGCACCTGACCGGTGCAGATTATTGTTTCACAGGTGAAGGACGGATGGATGCACAGACCATGTTTGGTAAAACTCCGCTGGGTGTTGCACGGCTGGCAAAAGCTGCCGGGGTCCCTGTGATCGCGATTGCCGGCAGTATGGGTTCAGGTACTGAGCCTCTCTACCGGCAGGGTATTGATGCTATTTTTGGGATCATCCCTCAGGCTGACAGTATCGACAACCTGCTGCGCAGCGGTACGGTTAATATCCAGCGAACCTGTGAAAACGTCGGAAGATTACTCAGATTACACCTGAGCTGATCCGGCATCGGAATGGCTGATACAGGGGGCAGAAAAGCCCCCTGCGAACAATGGCGGAACTATTTTAAACGTGCGGTAATTGAAGCAACCCGTGCGCCGTACTGACGTGCTGTTTCAATATCACCGGCAGGGATGAGTTCAGCCCCGGCATCGGAAGGTGACTGAATAAGCGGCCCTGCGGATCCTCCGAGGTTATTAATATCTTCACGGGTTGCGGTCGTGGTGTTGGCCGGTAGTATCCCCAGGCTGACCCAGATCCCGCCATGTTGTGCTGCCAGAGTCTGGAAGAAAATCAGGGTATTCTGCTTATCACCATTCAGACTGGCACTGTTGGTAAATCCGCCAAAAACCTTATCCTGCCATTGACGAGTAAACCAGGCTTTAGAACTGGCATCCGCAAATTTTTTAAACTGCCATGGCGCACTCCCCATATAAGTCGGTGCACCAAAAATAATACCGTCGGCGGCATTCAGTTTTTCCCAGTCCTGTTCGGTAATTTCACCCTGATTATCTATTGCAATAAGTTCTGCTCCGGCACCTTCAGCAACACTTTCGGCAACGCGTTTAGTGTGTCCGTACCCGGAAAAATAAATCACATAAATATCTGACATATTAACCTCTCTGTTAGACTAGCCATTGGTAAAACACGGTGATACACAGCATACGTGAATAGCTATCATCGCCGTTTTTTGATAAATATTCATCTACTGTTCTATGACAAAATATCATAAGGACAGCATACTTATCCCTGAAGAGAGGTACCGGGATTTACAGGCTGCGAATCCCGGATCGATCTCAAAGCGGGTCTGTTTAATGTCGCCGGAGACTGTCTGGTCTGAAATGGCTATAACAGACAACAGGGATTATATTTCTTTCGTTATGATTCCCGGGCTTTTATTATTACCCGGATAACTATTTAATGTATTACTTAACATCAATCAGATTTACGGTTATATATCGGTATTTATAACAGCTGTCATAATTAAACCTTCAGAAAAACATATTTACAGTGAATATAATAAACCAATAACTTTCAGTATGTTATTAACTATCCGATACAGAATTACTCTCCGGAGAAAATTCTATAGTCTGATGACAGGCCCCTGTTTCTCTGCTTTATAGCCGGAAGAGGTATTTTATTTCCGGCTAATAATGATGTAAGTTCTATTGTTTATTCAGGAAATGAAGATCTGTAATAACGGGCAATTTCTCCGGGAGTAGTTAGCCAGAATTCATTCTGCTGTAATATAAGTTCAGCAAGGGTTTTCTTTAACTGATAAAAACGGAACGGTTGCCCGACAATATATGGGTGCAACGCAATCCCCATCACCTGCGGAGAAAACTTACTGCGTTCCAGAAGTTCTGCAAATTGATCTTTAATCATCTGGCAGAAAATATCTATAGATGTGCCATTCGGAATAATTGTTGGTATATCATTAATTTCCTGAGGGTACGGTATCGACAGCAACTCACCGTGCCGGGTGTTGATCGGTACCGGTCTGTCATCATGTGCCCAGTTAAGGCTGTAGTCAAAACCGTGCTGTTTCAGCAGGTCAGGGGTATTATGACTTTCTGAGATCCATGGAGATAACCAGCCAGAGACTTTCTGATTCTGATATTGAGTCAGTTGCTGCTGACAATAGCTGATCAGATAAGACTCCTCTTCTTCATCCAAATCCCCTTGTCGCTGAGAATTCGTATACCCGTGGCCTATCAGTTCACTGCCGGGTAAATCAGTCCAGCGTTGCAGTAATTCAGGATAATGTTCCAGTATTGAGCTATTCGCGATAACAGCAGGAGGGATCGATAGTTTTTCAAATAACCCGGCCAGATGCCAGCCGCCGACCCGATTTCCATAGTCACGCCAGCTATAATTCAGGATATCGAGAGAGTTAGCCACCTGCGATATTTTAGCGCCTTCTGAACAGCCAAATGAAAAATGCTCCAGATTCATCGCTACATAGATCGCCAGGCCATGACCTCCGGGCCAGCTGAATGAAGCGCTATTTTTATCCGTCGAAGGATAACGGTGATGCTCATTTAATGTCAGTATCAGGTCAGCGTTCTGTGTCATAGTTAATTGAATTACCCGGATGAATGAATAGGCCGATAATAAGTTCTCACTATGCCAGTCTGACCGGCCTTCCGGCAACTGTGTTTATGGCAGAAAGGGATAACTGACGGCAAGACAGGACAATCTTACTCAGGTCGTTTATTATGAGCGAAAGTAAGTTTAGGAGAAGCTGGCATGCGTATCTTTAGCCTGGTATTAGTCACTTTATTGCTGTCAGCCTGTGCAGCGAAAAAAGAACCTCCGCAGGAAACCGTTGTGATCCATAACGGGGATTGCAGTGCCGGAAAAAAAACCATTAACTGCCAATGGACAGATGTCCCGGCGAGTAATATGCACTGAGTCATCGAAGTAAGGCCATCCGTCAGGATGGCCTTTTTGTCTTATTGGATGCCTGGCCGTTGCCGGAGGCAACGTTCAGAAGCAGGCTTCTGTCCTTCTCCCGCACGGGGAGACCCTGTAATGGTCAACTTAAACCGGACACGGATTTAGGCACATTGTTGTAATCGGCGTTCATATTCATTCGGCGATATAT